>NZ_JBEXWT010000011.1:0-148407 GCF_040629945.1 Kitasatospora sp. NPDC005856
GCCGCCGCGCGCGGTGAGAGTGCCCGGATGATTCGCAACTACGCCGTATTGACGTGACAGGGAGTGGCGACATCGCGGAAGATTGAGCCAGAGCCGCAACTCGTGGTTAAAACCATTCTCACGCGAGCACATCGCATTCCGGATTTGAGGTGCCGTGTTCTTCGAATTTGCCGTTGGCCTCGACTTACCGCTATGCCAGGTGACAAAACGCGGCGGACTGAGATTTGAGGGGGTGCAGTTAGGGTGTGGGGTGGCATGTGGGCTGGGGTGTTGTTAGTGAGGCGAGAACGGGCAGGTAGGGGTTTGCCGTGCCGGACAGGGGCTGCGAACTGGGGATATCGCGGGTTTTGTGAATGTGGTGACCGGTATTGAGGGTTTCACCATGTACTGATGGCTGTTTTCGGGTCAGGGCTGTTTTCCCTGGTCAGGGGGGATGTCTCGGGGGCTGTACCCCGCACCGTCGCCGGCTGGATCCTCCGGCGGCCCACGGCGCTCTCCGAGGCCGAACAGCTCCAGCTCAAGACCGTCCTGTCCCACTGCCCCAAGCTCGACGCCCTCACCCGACACGTCCGCACCTTCGCCACCATGCTCACCGAACGCCAGGGCGAACGACTCCCCGATTGGCTCGACGCCGTCCGTCAGGACGACCTGCCCAGCCTCCACACCCTCGCCGCCGGCATCGACCGCGACCGCGCCGCCGTCATCGCCGGCCTCACCCTCCCCTGGAACTCCGGCATCGTCGAAGGGCGCGTCAACCGGATCAAGATGCTCAAGCGCCAGATGTTCAGCCGCGCAGGCTTCGAACTCCTTCGCAAGCGCGTTCTGTTGGCGTGACGGAGAGTGGCGGCGCCACGGAAGTTCGGAAGTTGGCTCTGTCGCTGATTGAGGGGTCTTGGCTGGTTGATCAAGGTGACAGGAGGATGCGGCGTCGGAGGAGGTCGAAGTTGGCTCGGCCGTACATCTGTCTCTTCAGCAGTTTGATCCTGGTCACGTTGCCCTCGACTGCTCCCGAGGTGAGAGTGGTGTTCAGGGCCGCGAGGACGGCGGCGCGGTCGCGTCGGATGCCGCCGGCCAGGGTGCGGAGTTCTGGTTGTCCGTCGAGGCGGACGTCGGCGAGCCGGACGTCGAGGGCCAGGTGCTCGCTTCGGCGTTCGCGCACCATGGTGGCCAAGCGCCGGGCGTACTCGGTGGTAGTGGCCAGCGCGGGGTTGCGTTCGCACAGATCCTCAAGGGACTTGCGTTCGGTGTCGTCGAGCCGCTCGGGTCGGCGCATGATCCAGTCGGTGACGCGGCGGACCGTCAGGTGCGGCAACGGGGCCTCTGCTGGGATCGCTCCGGTGCGGTAGAGCCGCAGATGCCGCTGGACGGTGTTCACGTCACCGCGGTAGCCCAGTTGCTGGATCTCGCGGGTGAGTGCGGAGGCGTTGGTGCATCCCTCCATCCACCGGTGGTGCAGGTAGCGCCGGTAGTCGTCGATCACGCTGGGGCGGTGGGTCGCCGCGACGAGGAGTTGCTCGACGTCGGCGGCTCGGGCGAAACGCAGGACGGTGCCGCGGCTGAGGCGCAGTTCGCGGGCGATGGCACGCAGGCTGTCGCCGCGTTCGATGCGTTCGTGGATCTGCTGGTGGCGCTCGCGGGTTCGGGCGACCAGGGGACGCGGCCGGCCGTGGACGTCCAGCTCGTTCGAGCCGGCGGCCCCGGGGCGGGGCGTGTTGTCCTGCTCTTCTCTGAGGGGGAGGGGTTCGCGCAGGTCGGCGCGGTGGCGGCCGACAACGCGCTCGACGGCTTCGGCGAGGTTGTGCAGCAGGTGCCAGGCGTCGGCGACCTGTTGGGCCTGCGGCGCACCCGCGCTGGCACCGTCGCGGAAGGACCCGGCTCGATCCCGGCAGACGACCCGCACCTCGGGATGGTCGCGCAGCCAGGCGGCGAAGGTGTTCGCGCTCCGGTCGGCGAGGACGTCGACCGGCCGGTGGGTGTCCATGTCGACGAGGACCGTCGCGTAGGTGTGACCGCGGCGCACGGCGAACTCGTCCACGCCCAGATGCGGGACGAGGCCCGGCGACGGGACGGGCAGCGCGCGGATGAGACGAAGCAGGGTGTCGCGGCAGGTGGTGATGGCCAGACGATCGGAGATCCGGGCTCCGGCTCGTCCGCCTAGGAACAGGGCGATGTCGGTGAGCTGAGCGGTGAGGGCGGTCGTGCGGCGCGCGTGCCTGGACGTCAGATCCTGGATCTGCTCGGCGAACGTCCGCCGCCCGCACCGGTCGTTCCCGCACACGAGACGACGTGCCCTCAGCTCCAGGCGCACCCGTCGGCCAGCTATCGGGCGGTCCGCAAGACGCCGCCGGTAGTAGCAGTGCAGCCGCGACGATCTCCGCCCGCACCCCGGGCAGACGGCGGACACCGCCGCCGACCGCAAGGCGAGACGAACCTCGCCATCCCCGAGGACCATCTGCTCGACCTCCACGCCGATCCCAGGGAAGAGAAGGTCAACCACACGCGCCGCATCCGTCACGCCCAGTTCATGCCCACCACCCGTTCCTGGTCGGCACAGACCCCTCAATCAGCGACAGAGCCCGGAAGTTGAGCCAGAACCATTTCTCGTGAACATTCATGGGCCTCAAGATCAGCAACTGCCGCCCAAACCGGCGGACAAACGCTGCCCCTTGAAGTGAACGAAGCCACTGGTGCGGCTGCAAGGTCCAGTCCACCTCACCGAGACCTGCGACGACGGCACCGACGACGACGCAGGGACCCGGCCCCGGAGTCCGAACCTGATCACGGACGTGGCCACCACCGTGGCGACCGCGCCGGACGTGACCGCCACCGCCGGCATCCAGCACCGCCTGACGGAACGACAGGTCAAGCCGGGCGAGCACTACCTCGACTCCGGTTACCCCTCCGCCGACCTGGTCACCGCCGCCGCGGGCGAGGGCATCGCCATGGTCACACCGCTGTTGGCCGACCATTCCCGTCAGGCCCGGGCTGCCGAGGGCTTCGACAAGAGCGCCTTCCGTATCGACTGGACCGCTCGTCAAGTCCGGTGCTCCGAGGGCCGCACCAGTGCGGGCTGGTATCCCGTTCAGCAGCACGGCCACGACGCCATCGTGATCGAGTTCGCCCGCTCCCATTGCAGCTCCTGCCAGTCCCGCGACAAATGCACCACCGCGGCGCGCGGCAACTGCATGCTCACCCTGCGGCCCCGCGAGCTGCACGAGACCGTCGCCGCCGCCCGGGCCCGAGCAGAAGACCGACACCTGGCAGGCCAAGTACGCCCTTCGCGCCGGTGTCGAGGGCACGATCAACCAGGCTCTGGACGTCACCAGGTTGCGCCGGGCCCGCTACCGCGGCCTGCCCAAGGTCAACCTGCAGCAGGCCTACTCCGCCACCGCGATCAACGTCATCCGGCTCGATGCCCACTGGGCCGAAGGCCCCCGGCGCCCACGGAACAGCCGACTCACACGACTCGCTCATCAACTCGCAGCCTGAACACCGACCCGAACAGAGCAACAGAGTCCGGCACGCCGGCAAAGTGGTCAACTGTCGTGCAAGGGCACAAACCGTGCGCCCGCTGCCGCAGGTTGCCGCTGTGGTGCCTCTGGGGTTGCTTCTTGGGGTTGCGTCAGGTGGCGCCATCGGAAGCGATATCGGCGACTTGTCCTGTCCTGAAGCTGAGCCGCTGCCTTGGCGATCTACGCTGTCACCGTTGCCCATGACGTTCAACGGCCCGGCGTCCCGGGGGAAGCCTTGAAGCGATCCCAGGTCTCCGGATCGCTCCGGCCGCCTGCAGAGGGGACAGTGTGATGGATGCTGACATCCGGACCAGGGCCGCGATCGAGGAACACTGGCGGGCATCGGAACGCGGGGACACCGAAGCCGAGCACGCGATCTACGCTGCGGACGCGATCCTCGACTACCCCCAGTCAGGTGAACGATTCCGCGGCCGCGCGACGATTTCGGCGCAACGTGGCGGGCACCCTGCCGATCGGCACTTCACCGTCCACCGGATCGTCGGCAGCGGGGATCTGTGGGTGAGCGAGTGTGTCATCACGTACGACGGGGTACCCACCCACTCGGTGAGCATCATGGAATTTGCCCACGGTCATGTGGTGCACGAGACGCAGTACTTCGCGGACGCCTTCGGTGCGCCTGAGTGGCGGACGGCACTCGCGGAGCCGATGCCGGGCAGGAATATCGCCAGGGCCTGACCCAGGGTTGGCTTCGATCGTCCATGAGCCTGTGACAGCTGGCTGACGCGGGCTCTGGGCTCTTGTCGGATGGGCGTGTGCTGTCCTGTAGGTGTGGCGCGGCCCGAGTGTCGACTCGGGGGCGCACAGCTGCTGCCAGCCCCTGGCCAACCAGCGGCCGCGGGGGTCGCTGCGTGGGTGGTCTTGAGGTACGGCCCGCGCTTCGGCAGCGCCGGCGTCGCCGGGCTTCTAGGGTGTGGTGGTTGCGGTGCGGTAGAACTCAGCTGCCGTGACGGTGGCGGGGACACCGAGTTCGGCGGCGACCGCGGTGATCGCGCTGTCGCCGACCGCGAGGTCGGCTTGGCCGTCGGTGGTGAAGTACAGTGCGATGAACCTCTCGTAGTGGGCTCGGACTTCATCCTCGGTCTGTCCGCCGAGGAACGTCCGCATGTGCCGCACCGTGGTGTCGGGGTCGTTGTGGATCACCTGCAGGGCGCGCCGGTGGGCTCGTACGACGGCCTGGACCGCGGGGTCGTCCGGGGAGATGTAGGTGGGGTCGACGGCCACGCCCACGGTGGGGATCTGGAAGTGGTCGCCGACCCAGGCCGGAACCTGCCAGCCGTGCTCGGCGGCGACCGCCTCGGGTGCCATGGTGCTACCGACGTAGGCGGCGTCGATGCTGCCGTCGCGCAGCCCGCGCAGGTCCATGCCGTAGTCGCCGGGATGGCGGACAACGGTGTGGACGTCGCGGTCCGGGTCGAGGTCGGCCTGGCGCAGTACGATTCGGGCGAAGCACCCGGGTGGGGTGTGGGGGGCGTGTACCGCGAGCCGTCGGCCGGCCAGGTCGGCCAGGGAGGTCAGGCCGGGGCGGGCGAGAAACCAGAACAGCGGGTGCTGGGTGTTGACAGTGAGTGCGACCCACGGGGTGCCGTCGGTCAGCCGGGACAGCAGTGCCCGGCCGAGCCCGATGGTGGCGCAGCGGCGCAGGCGCTCGACGTCCCAGGAGCAGCCGTCGCGCACCGCGACGTGGACGCCCTCATCGGCGTGGAAGTCCTCCTGGTCGGCGATGTAGGCGGCCAGTTCCTCGTGCAGGCCCCGCCCGACATAGGCGAGATCGATCGTATACATGAGACTCTTCCTTGGTCCTGTCGTCGCCGCGCCGTCCCGCGCGGGCGCGGTACGGCGCGGCGTACGGTGCCGAGGTGACGGTGCGGCGGATACCGGTCGGACTGTCAGTCCATCGCCATTCCGCCGTTGACCGCGGCCGTGGTGCCGGTCATGAAGGCGTTGTCCTCGCCAGCGTAGAAGGCGACCGCTTGGGCGACATCGGCCGGGCGTGCCAGGCGGCCCACGGGGGTGAGGGCCACCTGCCGCTGCTTGATCTTCTCGTCGAGCGCGGACCCCATGCGGGTGTCCTCCACCGGGCCGGCTGCGACAATGTTCACCGTGATGCCCTGCGGGCCCAGTTCCTGGGCGAGGTAGCGGGCGAACTGCTCCAGGGCGGCCTTGGCCGCGCCCAGCGCAATCATGCCCGCCCGGGGGCGGCGGCTGAGGCCGGTGCTGATGTAGATGATGCGTCCCCAGCCCTGTTCGCTCATGGCGGGCAGGACGGCCTTGGTGACCGCGAACGCGGCATGCATCTCGGCGTCGATCTTGCCGCCCAGCTCCTCCCACGTCATGTCCTGGAACGACTTGACCGCATACGGGATCAGCGCGTTGTGCACGAGCACGTCGACGCCGCCCCACGCCACCTGGACCCGCCCGACCATGCTCTCGACGGCCGCTGCCTCGCGCACGTCGGCCTGCACGGCCATGGCCTGCCCGCCAGCGGCCTCGATGTCGGCCACGACCTCGTCGGCGGCCTTGGTGTTGCGCAGGTAGTTGACCACCACGCGCATCCCTCGCGCGGCAAGGAGACCCGCGGTGGCCGCACCGATTCCGCTGCCAGCCCCTGTCACCAATGCCACCCGGCCCTCTGCCCCAGCCACGAGCCCACCTCCTGATCACCGTCGCGGACCGTCGGAATGATCGCCCGGAGTCCTGCGCCGTCGGCGCCGGGGTCTGCTGAGCGGATCGCCCCGTAGCACACGGTGTCGACGGCCGCCCGCAGCAGATCCGCCGCGGTCCGGTCCGGTCCGCGCGGCACCTGCTGGTCGGGCAGCCGCTCCACCGCGCCGCGAGTGATCCCACTCGCAGGCAGCGCCGACCGCAGTCCCCGGCGGTGCCCGTCCTGGAGCAGCTCGTCGAGCCGCCGACAGACCACCGCGTCCACCCGCTGCCCCACGTACTGGCGCAGCATCGCATCGCCCCGCCCCGTCGCGAGCTGAGCCACGCCGATCCGCACGACGTCACGGTGCTCGCACTCTGACTGGTGAGGTTGTGCAGAGCACCGGTCCACCCCGCGAGGCGGCCAGCGCCTGTGGTCGCATGGGGGAGTCAGACAGTGTCCTCGGTCACTGGGATCCCGGTCTTCTCGGCGGACCACGTCCCGGATTTTGTCGATCAGCAGCGGGTCCGGAGAGATCTTGAATGTCTCCGTCCGCCACGGCTGCAGCCCGAAGGCCCGCCAGATCCGCAGCACGCTCGACGCAGAGATTCCGACCTTCGCAGTCAACAGACCCCGGCCCGAATTGAGCAACAGAGTCCTCAAAGGGGCGGTACCGGGCCGACGGCAGCACGGCTGCTGCCGACAACTGCCCGGCGCCGCTCACCGCCGTCGGCCGGAGGACCCGGCGCACTTGGTCGTACACACGACTGGCACCGACCCGAACACGTCCGGCGAAGTGGCGGACGGCCTCGACGCCGGTGTCGTCACCGGCAGTCCCCTCGCCGCCACGCTACCGGAGCCGGCGATGGGCGAGCGGGTCACGCTGGTGGCGGGGGCGGCCAGCCGATCGGCGACGGGCGGCCGCGGTCCGGGCTCGGCCTGGAGGCCAGGGAACTGGGTACCCGATCCGCCCCGACTGAGTAGCCGCGCTCATGCCAGTTCCTGCCCGGTGCAGTGGAATCGGTCCATGGACACCCTCCCGGCCGGATCCGCTCCGGCACCGCACCACCGCGACGCGTGGAAGTTTCCGCTCGTCGCGACGGTGCTGCTGCCGCTCTGCCAGATCCTCTACTGGTCCGTCGCACTGGTGCGCGCGGTCGACGTCGACCAGTGCATGCCACGGGGCGCCTGTGGGCGGGACTGGGGCCTGCAGTACAACGTCGCCTACGGCCTGATGGGCGCGCAGTTCGTACTCCTCACGATCGCCTGGGCACTGCCGCCCCGGACGCGCTGGGCTGCGTGGCGCTTCGCCGCGTCCGCCGTGAGCGTGATGTGTGGCCTGGCATGCAGTGTGGTGGTCCAGGACTTCGGCTGAGGGCGCCTGCTGGCGCCCGATTCGTGCGCCCGGACTCCCGGCGGTGCGGGAGAGTCGGGTCGTTTCGTATCCGTCGGGTCGTGTTGTGGTGGATGATCGCGGTGTGCGTACGTGGTGGGAGGCGCGCCGTTCGGCCAGGCTGGCGCAGGTGGCGTACGGGCCGGAGTTCTTCGGTGCCGAACCGGTGGCCCGGCCTCGGTGAATTCGCCCGCGTGGCCGGGGCCCTGGCCAGGGAGTACGGCGCCAGTGACCTGGGCCCGGCGGTACACCGCGCCGGCGACGTCCTGGACCGGGCCGCCGGCGCCCTCCAAGCCGCCGACGGCCTGCGCAGCACCCTTGTCCCGGTGGTCAACCACCACCTGCGCCACGCCGCCGCGGCTCTGGACGACGCCCGCACCTTCCTGCTCCCTTGCCGGGCGCAGGGCCTCCGGGGGCACCAGGCGGGTGTCCCGCAGCACGTCGAGGGCCTCGCCCCGCCTGCGGATCCGCGTTCGTCCGCCCGGCCAGCAGCACACGCGTCGCCTGCACAAAGCGATGCCACACCAGAAGCGTCCGCGCACCGCAGGCCGACCTCGCCCTCCACGAGAACCCCAACACCATCGAGGACGAAGCACCATGAGTGCTTGATGGCGTTGGAAATCCCGCGAGTCAATTGCCTGATCCGATCACAGACCCGGGATCTCAGCCCGCCGTGCATGCAGCTCGGAGCGGACGAGTTCGAGGAGACGCCCCGCCCAGTTGCGCCCTTGGCCGATAGCTCGGGGTGCTGGTCGTGCTTGGCGCGCAGCAGGCGCGGGCACCAGGACGTCGTTCTCCCCCACGTGCAGGTCCCCTGCTGGGAGAGTTCAGAGCCGTTGTCCGCGGCCCGTGGCACGATGAACGAACGCTCCTTGACACCACAACAGCACAGCCGATCAGACCCTCCAACACGGTCAAGAAATGGCAAAGACGCTGCTGCGCCGCAGGTCAGAAAGTGTCCGCTCCGCCCGCGCGGAGGTGACCCGCGGCTGCGCGCCGAACCCGTCGCCCAGCTCTAGTCCGCTCCGCCCGCGCGGAGGTGACCCGACCGCCCCCGTGGTGACCGGGTGATGTCGCCGGTCCGCTCCGCCCGCGCGGAGGTGACCCGACCCACACCCCGGCGGCCCGGAAGTCCGGTCTGTCCGCTCCGCCCGCGCGGAGGTGACCCGGCGAGGGGGTGATGCCGTGGCAGGCGAGCTCAGTCCGCTCCGCCCGCGCGGAGGTGACCCGCAGCTCCCGTTGCCGGCGGTGGTGTTGGCGCCGTCCGCTCCGCCCGCGCGGAGGTGACCCGCGACTGCTCGGAGTGGTCAGCGCCAGCCAGGAGTCCGCTCCGCCCGCGCGGAGGTGACCCGCCTTCCACCGCCGCTTCAACGTCTTCCCCAGCGCCTGGCGGGCAGCGGCCCATCTGGAAGAACTCCTGATGGCCAGTGGAGTCCTGCCCGACGTCGACAAGTACATCTGCTCCTTCCAACGATGGCTGCCCGGCCACCTGGCAGGCATCGCCGATCCCGAGCACCTGAAGACGATCAAGCTCTTCGCGACCTGGCGCGTCCTTCCCCACCTGCGTGAACGAGCCGATCGCAGTCGGATCACACCGAGCGTCCGCGGCTTCGCAGCCGAGCAGATCACCTGCGCGACAGCATTCCTGCAGTGGCTCAGCGCACGGAACACTACCCTCGCGTCCTTGGGCCAGCTCGACATCGACGCCTGGTTCGCCGAGAACACCGAACGCGGCCGCACCTCCCTGAGACCCTTCCTCAACTGGGCCATGCAGGGCTGCCGATGCCCACGCTCCCTCTCCATCCCCGCACAGAGGATTTCCCGGCGACCCGCCCTGAGCGAGGACGAACGCCTGGCCGCACTCGGCCGGCTGCTGACCGACACAGACGCATCGATGCGCCTCCGCGTCGCCGGGGTCATCGTCCTCCTCTACGCTCAACCCCTCACCCGGGTCGTCCAGTTGACAGTCGACGACGTGCTCCACAACGGAGAGACCACACTGCTGCGGCTCGGGGAACCCGCCTCGCCCGTCCCCACACCGGTAGCGGCCCTGCTGCTGGCGTACATCGCGAACCGCGGCAACATGAACACCGCCACCAACCAGGCATCCCGCTGGCTCTTCCCCGGCCGCCGAGCCGGCCAGCCAGCCCGCACCGACCACCTCTCCGCGCTCCTGGGCGAGATCGGCATCCCAGTCGCCGCCGCCCGCGGCGCCGCCGTCAGACAGCAACTCCTCGAACTGCCCGCCCCCGTCGTCGCGGACGCACTCGGCTACCACGACAAGACCACCAGCCGACTCCTCCGAGAGACCGGCGGGACCTGGAGCCGATACGCCGCAGGCGACCACACCCGGTCACCAACGGGCTGGGCTCCCCGGGGAACCCACGGCAGTTGAATGCGCGAGCCCACCAGTACCGAGGCCGTTCAAGCCCTCGGCGGAGGCCATCGCCGACCGGGCGAGCAAGCCGCACCGCCACCGGGCCCCGTCGCTGCCGGTGCGGGGGCCAGCGGACGAGAAGGACGTGAGTGACGTTCCGGTTCCGAATAGGGTGACGCCGTGCCTCAACGTTCTGGTCAGCCGCCTCTCCCATCCCGCCAGCAACTTGCCAACCTGCGGGACTTCGTCCATGGAAGGACCTACTCGGCCGCCTCGGTCGCCATCCGGCTCGACGGCGCTCCGCCGCATGCCGAGGGGTCACCCCTGGACGACGTGAGCAAGGTCGCAAATGCCCTGTACGAGGTCGTGAACACTCTCGGCAGGCCGGTGCTCGACGCGGTGCATTCCGGGCAGCCGAACGACGAGGCGTGCGCCTCGTGGATTGCGCTCTTGTTGATCGCCCAGCACTGGCGGGACTCACCTGATCTACCAGCAGACCTGAAAGCCCTGGTCGATGGGGCGCTTCCTCTCTGACGCACCTCGCCCGGTCGGACCCCAGAAGGCTGTCACGTTCAGTAGCAATGCCGGAACGAGGTGGGCCAACTCGCGACGGTTGAGTACGCCAGTATCGACCCCCAGCTTCGCCGCCCTGCCCGCCATCGCGCTCGCCACCGTGCTGTTCCCCGCGCTGGTGTCCGTCGTCACCCCGCAGGCGAAATGACGCATCGGGCCCCGGCCCGTCTTCGGCCGCTGCCGGTACCCGGCTGCTGGTGACAGGCCTCCTCGGGGCAACGCCCCCACCCGCCCTCCCTTCCCGCTCCGGGAGGGAGGGCGGCTTCTTTACCCGGTTCTTTCTATAGGGCGTCAGCACCACCGGACGCCGGTCGACCGGCGTCCGGTACGACCTGCGCGGACGCGGCGCGCCGGGCCCGCGTCCGCGCAGGTCGGGGCCGCCGCCTCGGGCAGGACCTCCGCAACCCAAAGACGATGCCGAGCGAGCTGCGCGGCTGACGGCATCGGAGCCCGCCACCCGCAGCCGTTCCCCCGCTCCGGGTGGCTCCCCTGCCCGACAGGACGGGGCGCCGTCCGCCGGTGCGCGGGCCGAAGGGCCCGGTCGCTCAGGTTCTGCCGGGTTTGCCCGTCGAGACCAGTAGGAGGACGGACGAGCCCGGTGCCACCGGTTCTGCGCCGCCCCGGGGGGCACTGCTGATCACCTGCCCGGCGGGAGCGTTCCAGTCCGTGTGCCGCATGATCGTGCAGCTCAGTCCGAGTCCGCGCAGCAGGCTTCCGGCCTGTTCGACCGGCATGCCGGCCAGGTCCGGCAGCGCGATGCCCGCTCCCGCGGTCTGCTCCTGCTCCTGTGTCGGAGTCGCATCGGCGCTTCCGCTCTTGGGGGTGCCGGTGGCGAGCGGGGTGCACGCCCCGTTCGCCGGTGGGGACAGGGACGGGGAGGCGCCGGGCGCGGGCGGCACGGGCTTCAGCGCGAAGAACCCCACCGTTGCGCACGCCAGCACGCAGCACGCCGCAGCGGTGCCGAGGAGCGCCCGGCGGGTGCGGCTGCGGCTGACGACTCGCTCGATCGCGGCCGCGTCGACGACCGGCGCCGTCGGCCCGTCGGCGAAGGAGGCCACCGCGGCACGCAGCTCGGCTTCGAGGCCCGGCTCGAACGGGGCGGGTCCGGACGACGTGTTCCTCACTTCGTACCTCCGAAAGCGGCCGACGGGGTGTGCGGCGCCTGGGCGCCCGATACGGAATCGCGCAGCTTGGCCAGGCCGCGGGCGAGCTGGGACCTCACCGCACTCGAAGAGATGTCCAGGACGTCGGCGACCTGCCGGGCGTCCAGATCGTGCAGGTAGTACAGGACCACCACGCTGCGCATGCCCATCGGCAGCCCGAGCAGTGCCTCGATCAGTTCCGCGCGCAGATCCACCTGCCCGAGCCGGTCCCGGGGGTCGGCCGTCTCGGGCACCCCCGACAGCCCGGGGCGCTCGCCCAGGCGCGACAGCCGCCGCCAGCGGTCGTTGGCCAGGTTGACCAGCACTTTGCGCACGTACGCCTCCGGCGAGTCCGCCACCGCGGCCTTCCGCCACTGTCGGCACGCCCGCTCCAGCGCCTCCTGCACCAGATCCTCGGCCACGTGCACGTCACCGGTCAGCGCATACGCGGTGCGGAACAACGCTCCCGACCGCTGTGCGACGAACTCCGTGAATCCGTTGCCCGGACCGCTCCTGCGAAACCTCACCCGCCGACCTCCTCTCCTCGTCCCGTCCCGATCACTGCCCCCATGACGGCGGAACGGGGCCGGGTGCTGCACCGAGCCGTCGGCAGTGACGTGAATCACAGCTTGGACGGAAGGGTGTCCCAGGACCTCGCGCCGCTGCCGCCCGGGGTGGGGGCGGGGCCCGGCGTCCCGCGCGGGCGGAGCGGAAGCGGGCTCGGGCTCCGACCGGCCGCCCGTCGTCACGGAACGCGGGCCGGCCCTCTCCCTGGAGGCGAGCTGGCGAGTCTGGCCGTCCGGGGGTTCAGTCCTCCGGGATGCCCGGCCTGGCCGGTGGGGGCGGTGGGGCTGCGGCGAAGTGGTCTCCGCCCTGGCCGGCGCTGGGTGTCAGTTCTCCCACAGCTCGGTCATCTCGCGGTCGCAGTACATGGATGCGCTGTCGGCCAGGTCGAAGAACAGCCCCGGGTTCGCCTTGTGCATCGCGGCCCCGACACCCGCACCGGCCCGCGCCTGCTCCCGCTGCACGACCTGCTCGTCGGGATGGACCGGCCCAAGGGCCGCCTCGTCTGGCTGAACAACCCGCAGGTCCCCGCGCTGCTGAGGGACCTCGCCACCGGCAACATCGCCCTCACCCACGAGGCTATCCAGCAGGTGCCGAACTGGCGGACCGCCGCCTACCTGCGCGATCTGCTCATGGAATGCGGCGTCCTGCCTCGCCAGGACCGCCAGCTCCTTCTCTTCCAACGCTGGCTGGCCGAACGGCTCGCGGCGACCACGGACCCCGAACACGAGCAGTTCCTGCGGCACTTCGCCCACTGGCACCAGCTCCGCAAGCTGCGCGTCAAGGCCGACACCGGCCCGCTGAGCGTCAGCACCGCCGGCGAACACCGCCAGCAGACCACCCAGGCCGGCGCCTTCCTCACCTGGCTCACCCACCGAGGCAGCACGCCGGCAACGGCAACCCAAGCCGATCTCGACGCCTGGCACGCCGAGAACTACGCCACCCGCCGCGCGGCGCAACCCTTCCTGCGCTGGTGCATGGACACGCAGCGCATGCCGCGCCTGGCCATCCCCTACCAGGCGACGGCCAACCCACTACCGCTGGGCCAGCACCAGCGGTCGACCGCCCTCCGTTGCGTCCTCGGCAACGAAACCGCGCCGCTGAGGGTCCGGGTCGCCGCCAGTCTCGTCCTGCTGTTCGCCCAGCCCCTCACCCACGTCGTCCGCCTGACGACCGGCGACGTCCTGGACGACGGCCAGCAGGTCCACCTCCGACTCGGAGACCCGCCCTCGCCCCTGCCCGAGCCTGTCGCCGCTCTCGTTCGCGGCTACCTTCGCTCACTCCCGGCCCACGCACCGGCGGTGAACCTATCCACCCGCTGGCTCTTCCCCGGCCGCCGCCCAGGCCAGCCGATGAACCCGAACAGCTTGCTCGGCCCCCTCCGTGACCTTGGTGTCCCGGCCCAGCGAGCACGCACCTCCGCCATCCGGCATCTCGTCCTCCAGGCCCCCGCGCCGGCCATCGCCAAGGCCCTCGGCTACCACGACAAGACCGCCACCAGGCTCGTCACCGAGGTGGCGGCACCTGGAGCCGATACGCCCCCGGCGACCACACACGGTGACAGCACCATCGCCCGGCATCAGGAATACACGACACTTCAACATGCGCGCCTACCAGTCCCGAGGCCGGACAGGGGCCCATTCCGCATCCGTCATGTCGGACGGGTAATGCGGTGCACGCCGCCCCGCCGCAATCGCCCCGTACTGGTGAACGTAGCAGTCGCACGTCAGAGTGTCCGAAGTGGCACCGGCCGGCACGCAGATGGTCAGCTGATACGGCAACGGGTCTCCTGGCCTGGAGGGTCGGTCTCGACAACCGCACTCCTACCAAGAGGCCCGTTCGCCTGCGCCCGCCCAGCAGCCAGCATGAACGTTCGAGGAAATGCTCTTGCGGAGCGGCCTGTCGCGGTGGACGCCGTCACACCCCTGGTGGAATGGCGAACGGGTCGTACTCCTCGGGCATGAAGCAGCCGTAGTCCTGCAGTGGTCGCGGGTCGTTCAGCACGATGTGCTTGCGCTCGCCCGCAGGTGAGAGTCCGTCTGGGCGGTCCAGAATCCGTTGGCCGGGGAGTCCGGCGGACGCCGGTGCGTCGGCTGCGAGTCGACCGAAGCGGTCCAGCAGGGCCCACACGGCCTCGTAGACATCACGGATGTCCTCGGCTGCCTTCTCCTCGGTGATTTCGGGGGAGGCCTCGCGGTACGCCGCGCGGGCCGAAGCGACAAAGCGCTCCGGATCGACGATCACTACGTCCTGGCGTATCCGAACGCTGATCGTCATACCCGTCATCGGGGCTGGCATCTCATCCACCGGCCCACGGTACTGCGTCGGAAGCGCGACCGACCGAAGCCTTCACGACCCGACCCCGCCGAACACCACCCGGTTCACCACCACGCTCTCAACCTTCGAGCCCATTGAGCCAGTAGTTCAGGTTCCGTTCGACGGCGAGCGTGTCGGGGTGGTCGGGACCCAGGACCCGCGCCATGTCGTCGAGCAGTTCGTCGTAGGCGGTCACGGCAGCCGCGATGTCTCCCGTCATTCCCTGCAAGAGAGCGAGGTTGGCCCGTGTGGCGAGGGTCTCGGGATGGTCGGGGCCCAGCACCCGTACCTCGTCCTCCAGTAGTGCGGCGTTGGTGACGATGGCCCCGGCCATGTCCCCCGCGATCGCCTGCCATCGCGCGAGCTCTTGCCGGGCAGTGAGGGTGTGGGGGTGGTCGGGGTCCAGCACCCGCTCCCGGTCCTCCACCAGCCCGGCCAGTGCCGCAGCCGCTCCCGCCGCGTCGCCCGCCACTCCCCGCCAGTGCGCGAGGTTGCCCCGAGCTGCGAGGGTGTGGGGGTGATCGGGGCCCAGCACTCGCAGCACGTCGTCCACCAGCTTGAGGTAGGCGGCCACAGCCCCCGCCGCGTCCCCCGCCTCGGCCCGCCAGTGCGCGAGGTTGCCCCGAGCGGCGAGGGTGTCGATGTGGTCGGGGCCCAGCACCCGCTCCCGGTCCTCCACCAGCTTGACGTAGGCGGCCACGGCCCCTGCCACGTTCCCCGCCTCGGCCTGCCAGCGGGCGAGATCGTGCCGGGTGTTGAGGGTGTCGGGGTGGTCGGGGCCCAGTACCCGCTTCCGGTCCTCCGCCAACCCAGCCAGCGCCGCAGCCGCTCCCGCCGGGTCCCCCGCCTCGCCAAGCGAATTTGCGTAGTCGTGCCGGGTGTTGAGGGTGTCGGGGTGGTCTGGGCCCAGTACCCGTCTCCGGTCCTCCGCCAGCCCAGCCAGCGCTGAAGCCGCTCCCACCGTTTCCCCCGCCACTCCCTGCCAGCGGGCAATCTCGCTTCGGATGGTGGGGGCGAGAAAGTGGGTGTCTGAGCCCACCACCCGCTCCCAGTCCTCCAGCAGTTCGGTTAGCGCCGAAGAGGCCCCCGCCGCGTCCCCCGCCTCACCAAGCCAGCGGGCAAGGTTGTACCGGGCGGCGAGGGTGTCGATGTGATCGGGGCCGCGGCGGCGCGCAGTTTGGTCGACGAGGTTCTGGAAGTAGTCGCGGGCTGCGGCGGCCTGCCCGGAACCCCCCAGGCTCCGGCCGAACCTGTACAGCACGACGTGGACGCTGGGTCGGTACAGGGCGTGGTCGGCAGCGGAGATGAGGGCCTCGGTGTTGGCACGCAGGGCCTGGGTGAGTGTGAAGGTGGCGGTGGGCTCCTCTTCGGGCCAAACGGCGTCCAGGGCATCGGCGGCGGTGCGGGCGAACTCACGCCGCTGGGTAGGGGTGAGAGCGTCCAGGGCGGCGCGTTGGATGAGCTGGTGGACGCGGACGGCCTGGTGCGGGGTGTCTGGGGTGTGGTCGACGAGGTTGAGCCGGTGCAGGACGCGTAGGGCGGCCGTGGCATCCTCCGCCCTCACCGGGCCGTCGGGGATCGGAGTGGTGAGGGTGCGCTGGCGGGTGAGATGGCTGAGCGCAGGTGGGCTGATCAGGACAGTGTCGGGAATGCCGCTGGGGTCGAGCATCGCAGTGAGCTGGAGCATGGGTCGGGCCAGGCCCTGCGGGCGGATTCGGTCGGCGTGCTCGATGGACAGTGACCAGGCGGCCGCAACGGTGGCCGCTTGATCGTCGGGCAGCGCGTTGGACTCCGGCAATAGGTCGGCGAGCTTCCTGCGCCGGTCGGCCAGCAGGCTTCGGTAGGCGGCGCAGGTGGTGCCGGCGTCGACGATGTACGCGGCGGCTTGGGCGAGGGCGAGAGGCAGACAGCCGAGGTCTTCGGCGAGGGCGTTGATCTCGTCGGCGGGCTCAGTGCAGTCGTGGGCGGTGAGCACGGCGGTGAGATAGGCCCCGGCCTCCCAGGGCATGAACATCCCCACATGGACGAGGCGGCGGCCTTGCCCGGTCAGGGCGGCTTCGCGGCGGCGAGTGGTGACCAGGGTTCGGCCGTGCTGATTGGGCGGCCAGAGGCCGCGCAGGTCGGCCGGGTCGGCGAGGTCGTCCAGGACCACCAGCCACCGGCATGGCTTCTCTTCCGGCTTGGGTTCCAGCCAGGCCAGGAACGCCCGCGCAGCCTGCTCCGGGTCGTCGGGATCCGCCGCGAGCAACTCGATGCCGGCCTGGGCGTATCCGGCCGTGATCGCCTGGCGGCTGCTCGCGCTGACCCACACCAGCACATCCACGCTGCCGTTCTCCCAGGCGGTGCGGGCGTAGTCGGCGGCCAGCTGGGTCTTGCCCACGCCGCCGGCCCCGGCCAGCACCTGGCTGAGGACCGCAGTGCCCCCGGCGTCGACCGCTGCACGCAGATGGTCGGCTTCGGCCCGCTGCTGGAAGGACAGTGCCCGGGGTGGGATCACGCCGACCTGGTGCGGCCTGGTGGCCGGTACGCGGGCCGCGGCGTAGTGATGGACTTGCTCGACGTAGCCAAAGGCGATGCCGCCGTGGTCGGCGGAGACGCTGGTGATGTTGTGGGTTGGCGCGGCCGAGGTGGCTCCGGGTTCGCTCAGTCCCGCTGCGGACCCGGCTGGGAAGGGTTTCCCAGTGTCACATTCCCCTCAATCTTCCCGGCGGCGATGGAGCTGTGGTCGGCTCGGACGTTCAAGTTCTTGCCGACAGCTACCCCACCGTCCCCTGCGGACACCCCGCCGGGTGCGTGGGAGGCGCTGTCCAGGGCCTGCACCTGCTCCACCGCCCGGTTCAGGGCCTCGCGGAAGCCGGGATCCCGCTCGGCGGCGTCCTCCAGGGTGAATGTCACCCACTGCCGGGTGCGGTCGCTGGCCTCGCCCTGGCTTGCCTCGGCCTCCTCGGCAAGTCGGTGCAGTGCGGGGTCCTCGCCCAGCTTGGTGCTGACCAGGTCGTGGAGGTGGTCCATCGCGGCGTCGAGCGTGCGGTCGACCTCTTCATCCGCCCGGCCGGCGACTCGGCTCGCCTTGCGGACCAGCCAGGCGAACACGTACCCGACAGCGATCTCAATGCCCGTCATCCGGACCCCCGAGCGTCGTTGACTGTCCGTCAGACAGTACTCGCTGCAGCCTGGTGAGGGGCGGCCGTTCTCGATACTGCGCGGGCCTGGGTGGTCCTGCTCAGCCCAGGCCACCCAGGTCGGCGCCGCCGATCTTAAGGCGGGAGCCGACAGCCTCCGCCGCCGAACGCGGATGACACGGGCCTGGTGCATCGGGTCGACACCAAGTCCCGGAGTCGGGCGGCCGCCTGGTGGTGTGTCTCCAGGATCTACCGCTGCTGCTCGTAGACGCCCCGGCGCACCTCGCCCAGACAGCAACGGGCCGGGGCATGGAACGCCGTCGTTCCGGGGGCGCGAAAAATTCTTCGAACCCGCCTGCAACCCCCCGGGCGGATGGACGTCTATCAGGGTGAGAGGCGGGGAGAGCGAGCCGGCGGAGCCGGGGGGCTCGGGCCGGCTCCTCGGGGCGCGACATCGGGCGCCCGTTCATCCGATCACCATCACCATCACCATTGTCCTTGGGGGGACTGTCACATGAACGCGTCCGTTATCGCCCGTATTGCGAAGATCGTCCCGCTGGCCGTCGTGGCCGCCGTCGGTGTCACGGCCTGCGGGCCGACGAACGGCGGCGCGACCGTCGCCGCCTCCGCTCCCACCCCCGCAGCCACCTCCTCGGCCACCCCCGGCGCGGACGCCGCCCCGACCACCCCCGCCCCGGCCCCGGCCGCGCCGACCACCGCAACGGCCCCGACCACCGCCGCGCCCACCGCCGAGACCCCCGCGCCCGCACCCGCCGTGCCCGCCGGGACCGCCGCCAAGCCCGCCGCGAAGGCCCCGTCCAAGCCCGCCACCGCCAAGCCGGCGCCCGCCAAGCCCCGTGGCATCGGAATCACCTTCAACGGCCTCCACCAGGGCCAGAAGATCCAGGTGGGCGACAAGGTCTCCTTCTCTGTGACCTGGAAGAACAACGACACCTCGGGCAGCCGCGCGGTGGCGCCCGTGGTGGCCACCCAGCAGTACGAGGGCGCGCAGTGCCAGCGGATGCTCTCGATGGCGCGGGGCACGCTGGAGCGCAAGGACACCTCCGGCTGGAAGGCCATGCCGTCCCTGAGCCAGGGCGGCGGAATGGACTACGCGGGCACCGGCAACGACGCGGCCTTCACCCTGGCCGCCGGCGAGAGCAGGACCGTCGAGTACCGGATGGTGCTCGACGCGGGCAACCAGCCGGGCCGACTGCTCGTCGAGGCGGACGCCGTGACGCCGTCCACCTTCACGGTGCTGACGAAGGGCGTGGTGGCCGCGTCGGTCGTCGACCGCCACCGCCCGGCGGTGGCCTCGGTCTCCAAGCCGACCCCACTCGTCGTCGGCAGGACCCCCACCCAGTTCTCCTTCAAGATCTCCTCGCCCGACGGGCCGCGCCTGCTGCGCCCGGTGGTGCGGCTGTCCGCCTCCACGAGCGAAGGCCTCTCCGCGTCGGACGTCACGATGGAGGCGAAGGTCGGCGGCGAGTGGAAGTCCTTCGAGGTGACCGAGGACTGCAACGGGAACCTCGGGGTGGCGCCGTCCCAGCTGGTGGGCGTGATGAAGGGCAACCCGACCGAGTACACCTTCCGGGTCGGCCTGAAGCGCACCGGCGCCGCGCCGGTGCGGATCGAGGTCGGCGGCGACTCGGACGGCCACTACGGCGCCCTCACCACCCTGCGACCCACCGTCCAGCACTGACACCCGCTTCCGCCATGAAGACCGAGGGGCCGGCCTCCCACTGCGCGGGAGGCCGGCCCCTCGCCGTGTCCGTCGGGCGATGGCTCAGGACCGGGCACAAGTGGGCACCCAGGTCCTCCAGGAGCCCGCGTACCGCGTCTGTGCCCGGATCGCCGGCCGCGGTCCGACGCAGTACCAGCAGGACCTCCCACAATGCCTCCAGGCGCCAGGCGGGCAGGGTGTACACCACCGCCTGGCCGGCGCCGCCCTCGGGGACCGCCTCGGCAGGGCCTCGATCGTCAGGCCCGCCGTCAGCAGCAGGTAGCGGTTGTCGTCGTGATGGGCGTTCGCCGCGGCGGCCGTGGCGAGGTACTCCAGCACCTGGTCACCCAGATAGGCCACGTCCCGGATCCAGCCCGGGCGGCCGGGTAGCACGCAGACACGATCCGGACCGGCAACTCGTGGAGTCTTCATCCCATCAGCCTCCCAACACACCAGGCCCGGGCGCAGGAAGACACCCGGACGACGCGACCCCGCGGTACGACCGCGCTCCGCCGAGTTGTGGCTCCCCGGCGCCGTCGGCTCCGTCACGACCGCGCCCGAGACCGCCCAATCCCCCGGGGGCAGCGGCGCGGCGGCGGTCACGGCCATAGGCACGGCTTTACGGAGCACAGGGCGTGTTATTGCCTCGGACCGACGCGTTCGCGATCCGGGCGAGGCGCCCGTGTCGGATGGATACAGCCGTTTCTTTCCTCTTGGTCGTGTTGTGCGGGTGCGATCACACCCGGCGGATGCTACCAAGAACCACCGACGGGGCATCCCTGATTGTTCGCCAACCACCCTGCCTACAGGGGAATTTATCTCTCTTTTATAACTCCTTCACACTGAGGGTGGCGTCCCTCGGGGCCGACTCCACCTCCTGAAGAGGTGATTTTTCCGTTTTTCTCCCAGCACCAGGCCGGACCTTCGCGCGCTTTGATCACAATGCGGCATCCGATCCCCCCTCTCGTCCGGAACAGAGACCTCCTAATTCGACCGGACCGTCACTGCCGGCTTGCATGATGGGGACGCCTGCAAACCGCACAGAAAGTGAAGGCGATGCACCGTCACAACGCCCACCGAATAGGGCGAACCACCCGGAGAACGGCTACCGCGCTGATCGCGGCCGCCGCCGTGAACATCGCCGTACTGGGCCACGCCCCCGCTCAGGCCAACACGGGAAGCGCCCGGCTCGAGGTCCCCTACAACCAGCCCCCGGTCCTCCACGACTATGCGGCGTGGGAGAGTCAGTGGACGCCGGGCAGCAGCAGCAACGTCAACGTGCCCTGTATCAGTGACCCGGCGGCCTGGCCCACCGTCGGGCGCAACGACGTCGTCCTGACCGCCAGGATCTCCGACCCGGACAGCGACGTCGCCCTGAGCGCCAAGTTCGAGGCCTGGAACCACGACACCGGGCAGTTCTTCCCGCCGGTCTGGGCTGGAGCTCCCAACGGTTCCTGGGCCGTCACGAGACTCGGCGCCGACAGCCTGCGTGACGGCGGCCGCTACAAGTGGCACGTCCAAGCCGAGGACGGCATCGCCGGATCGGGCTTCGGGCGTGACTGCGGATTCAACGTCGACAGCACGCCTCCCTCCAAGCCGACCGTCGCCTCCGCGGACGGCCACAGCATCGATGTCGGGGAGGTGCCCGCCCGCACCCCGCGCACGGTCAAGTTCGCTTCCAGCGACCAGTTCGGCCTGAAGGGGTTCTGCTACTCCCTCAACAAGCCGCTGCCCGTGGTCAACCAGGGCTGCGATGGCACCTGGGTGGACGCCGGCCCGGACGGGACCGCGACCGTCACGTTCACGCCCACCCTGTGGCCAACCAACCGGCTCACCGTCCAGGCCATGGACAAGGCCGGCAACCTCTCCGCCTACGACAGTTCGGACGGCGGCCCCAACTCCAGCACCAGGCTGATCACCACCGCATTCCCCAACTTCGTCCACGACGCCGCCGACCCGGCCCTGTCCGGCGACCGTCCCGGCGACCTGACCGGCGACGGGCACGCCGACCTGGTGGCCGCCACCAGCACCGGCGAACTCGTCCTCTACGCGGGCCACGGCGACGGCACCTTCGACCAGCCCCGCACCGTCGCCAACCCGGGCTGGTCCGGCGCCCAGGTCACCCACCGGGGTAACTTCACCACCCAGAACCCGGGCCAGACCGACGACGGCTACGAAGACTTCCTCGTCAAGCAGGGCACCCGGCTCTACCTCTACGCCGGCAACGGCATGGGCGCCCCCGACGAGTCTCGGCGTACCGAACTGTTCCACCCCAGCGGGGGCGACTGGTCCGCCACCAACCAGATCCTCGCCACCGGCAACCTCGATGCCCGTGCCGGGAACGACATGCTCACCAAGGACGGCGACACCCTCGTCCTCTACAGCGGCACGACGGCGGGTCCCCTCGCCTCCGAGATCGGCACCAACAAGTTGAATCCGGGCACTGTCGTATCTGCCTCCGGCTGGAGTGACT
The DNA here is from genome assembly GCF_040629945.1 of Kitasatospora sp. NPDC005856. NCBI lineage: Bacteria > Bacillati > Actinomycetota > Actinomycetes > Kitasatosporales > Streptomycetaceae > Kitasatospora > Kitasatospora sp. NPDC005856. The sequence goes on from NZ_JBEXWT010000011.1 coordinate 21,858, forward strand.
ACGACGTCCTCGCCCCCGGCGACGTCAACGGCGACGGCATCCCCGACCTGCTCGCCCGACGCAACACCACCGACCCGAACGACGCCGAGTACGGACGTGTCCGCCTCGTGCTCGGTGCCCGCAACGCCGACGGTCGCGGATACCAGGCCGGCAGCCCCGCCACTGGCAGCGTGTACGCCAGCGGCTTCGACCCCCAGCACCGGCCCCTGATCACGTCGCCCGGCAACCTGCACGGCAGTGTCGCCGACAGCGGCAGGGGCTACCCCTTGTTCACCCCGACTCCGGGCCAGACCATCGGCGACGTCCTCGCCACCACGCCCGCCGACTCCGCCACCCCGGTGACCTACTACACCCCGGACGGAACCGCCCAGACCACGACCTGCCCCACCGGCTGCCTGCTGATGTACCCCGGCACGCCGACCGGGCTCGGACTGCCGCGCCTGGCCGCCCAGGGCAACCTGCACACCGTCACCGCACTCGACGGCGGACAGAGCCTGCGCAGCCCGGCCACCACCATGACGCGCGCCGCCAACGGCACGCTCGTTGCGGTCAAGGTCACCGCTGACGGCAACCTGTGGGCGACCAGCCAGACCGGCACCACGGGCGGGTTCCGCAGCTGGTACCAGCTCAGCGGCCAGGGCGTCCACACCGGCGACCCCGCGCCGATCCTGTCGCCGGCCGCCGGCGGCACCGTCCACGTCTTCGCCCGCACCCGCGCCGGACAGATCGTCGACTACGCCCAGGCCGGCCCCGACGCGTCCTTCAGCCCCGCCACGGCGGTCGGCGGCTCCGCTCCGGTGTTCGCCCGGGACCCCGCCGTCACCCTCACCGCCAACGGCAGCATGATCGTCACCGCCGTCGACACTGGCGGCGACCTGTGGGCGACCAACCAGAGCGCGCCCGGGTCCGCGTTCGGCTCCTGGTTCAAGGTCAGTGCCAGTGGCGGCCTCGCGGGCCGTCCCGCAGCCGTGACATCCCCCACAGGAGGCGGCACTGTCAACCTGTTCGTCCGCACCACCAACGGCCACATCGGCTTCTTCGGCCAGGGCGGCCCCACCAGCGGATTCAGCCCGGGCGCCTACCTCGGCGCCACCTCGCCCGCCTTCGCCGGGGACCCCAGCGTCACCACCGCCTCCAACGGCACCATGGTCGTGGCCGCCATCGACGTCAACGGCGACGTCTGGGCCATCGACCAGGCCGCGCCCGGAACACCGTTCCGCGAGTGGTACAAGATCAGCCTCACCGGCGGCACGGGCGGCGCCACCAGCATCGTGCTGTCCCCCGGAGCCGGCGGCACCGTCAACATCGTCGCCCGCACCACCAACGGCCACATCGCCCTGTTCGGCCAGGGCAGTCCGACCAGCGGATTCAGCCCGGGCGCCTACCTCGGCAATCCGAACATGATCTTCGCCGGAGACCCGCGCGTCACACTCCTCGACAACGGCGCCATGATCGTCACCACCACCGACACCACAGGCACCACCTGGGCCATCGACCAGGGCACACCGGGAGAGTCCTTCCGCTCCTGGTACCAGGTCTGACCACCAGCGGAACAACTCCGGTTGGCCTAGTGGCAACGCTAGGCCAACCGGCAGCTCAGCGCGCAGAGGCTGGGCAGGCCGTCCTGCCGGACCGCGTCGGGCCGCTCCGGGAGCCGTTAGCTCTTGTATCCCTTCGACATGACGGCGAGGGAGCGGACGTTCGGGATGACGGGCGCCGGGCCCGGGGCAGTGGACCAAGGAGAACGGCGGCCGCGGGTGTTACTCCCCCTACGGCAACGACAGGTCCGCTGCCGGGAGTTCGGCCTCACGCTCGCGAACATGGCTTCCTCGGTGTCAGGCTGAAGACGCGGGGTTCCAGGTCAGCCTGAGCTTCGGCCCTACACAGGCTGGGCTACGGATTCGAACTGAATAAATTGGCGTATCCTGAGGCGAATCACAGCAGGTCAGGAAGTGTCGGCCCCGCACGCGCGGGGATGGCTCCGTGGCCGGTGCAGACCTGGTCACCGACTGGCCGGTCGGCCCCGCACGCGCGGGGATGGCTCCGTCGCCGACGCCATCCGCAACGACCACTGAGGGTCGGCCCCGCACGCGCGGGGATGGCTCCCGAGGCCACCATCACCGCCGAGCCGATGGACCGTCGGCCCCGCACGCGCGGGGATGGCTCGAAGGCCCGCGACGGCGCCCGTGTCCTCCAGCTGTCGGCCCCGCACGCGCGGGGATGGCTCCCTGGGGCCCGGCATCCCGGTGCTCTCCATCACGTCGGCCCCGCACGCGCGGGGATGGCTCCTCCTTGGCTTCGGTGCCGTACCGGGCGGCGGCGTCGGCCCCGCACGCGCGGGGATGGCTCCGTCCACACCTGGCCGCCGCGGGCCATAGCGTCGTCGGCCCCGCACGCGCGGGGATGGCTCCTTCTCATGAGAAGCGGTTGACGTAGCCGCCCAGTCGGCCCCGCACGCGCGGGGATGGCTCCGGCCAGGCGCCCTTCCACGCCGGCGGCTGGAGCCGTCGGTATGCGATGCGGGAGCGAAGCGGTGTGGGGGCACAGCCTCGGCCCGGCCGACGGCCGTGGACACTGGTCGGGTGCGGTCCAGGGAGCCGGTGGCGTTGGCGATGAGTGCTCGTCGTGGAAGACCGCGGCGGCCTGGGTGTCCGGGCCGCCCTCATCGCGGCACGGTGTCCGGGCGGTAAGCCGACCCGCACAAGCTACAGCGCTATGAGGCGAGGTGGCGGTAGGTGAGGACCCTGGAGGCAGGAGCCAGGGGGGCGATGGTGACATGCTTGCCGGTTCCGGGCGCGTGGACGACCTTGCCGTCACCGATGTAGAGCTGGACATGGCCCCCGCCGTTGGTGATGACCAGGTCGCCCGGCACCAGGGCCCCGCGGGTGGTAGCCGTCCCCGCCTTGGCCATGCCCCAGGTGGTACGCGGCAGTGCCACCCCGCCGACCTGCCATGCGCGCATCACCAGCCCCGAGCAGTCGAAGGAGCCGGGCCCGGTGGCGCCCCACGCGTACGGCTTGCCGATCTGTGCCCGGGCAAAGGCTACGGCTGCTGCGGCGCCCGTGCCGGCATCGGTCCCGCTGTCCTTGGCCTTGCCGCCCTTCGCGTCACGGCGCTGGTTCTTCTTGCTCCTGGCCCCGGACTTGGTACTCGAGGACCTCTCCTCCTCGGGCAGCTCACGGATGCCCAGGGCCCCGGGCTCTGCCTCGGGCGTCACCCCGGCCCCGGACGGTGTCCCGATGACGAAGGGCTGACCGGGCGGGTCCCCGGCGGAGGCCGACCGGATGTCGCTCCCGGTGGAGAACCGGGCCGGCACCGCCCCACCGGACGCGTCCGTGACGGTCCCCGAGGCCGGGGAGTCGCCCACGGCTCCGGGCAGGCGCAGTGTTGCGCCGGCGTGGATCAGGGTCGAGTCACCCAGCCCGTTCAGCTCCTGCAACGTCTGCACCGTGGTGTGGTGGTCCCGGGCCAGCCCCCACAGGGTGTCCCCCCGCTTCAGAACCGCCTCGCGCGTCGCCGGGGCAGGGGCCGCCGGGGTGCTCGGGGCCGGTTGGGCACCGGTCGGGACGTCCGGACCGGTCGGGGTCTGCGGCTCCGTTGGGGTCTGCGGACCGGGCTCCTTGCCGGGGGCGTGCTCCTCATCCGGGGAGAGCGCCGGTGCCCCGGAGGCGGCGGCCGGCACCGGGCCGGTGGCAGAGCCCCCGACCGCCTGATGCACGCCGGCGCCCACCAGTACCGCGCACAGCAGTGCCAGGCCGAGGGGCACCGCCTTCCGCTTCACCCGGCCGCGAGCCCGTTCGGCCGCCGCTCCAGCGGTGCGGTACGTGGCGTGGCTCGGCTCGTCCGCCGTCGTACGAAGCGGCGGGGGCGAGTCGATGCCGTTGGCGCTCGTTCGTACCCCGTCACCCGCCGCGTCGGGGCGCGGGCCGGACACCGTCACCGGCCCCAGCGACACGCTCCGGTCCGGTACCGGGACCTGACCCGCCGCCATACCCGCCGCCATACCGGCGGCCAAGAACCGCCCCCGCGCCGGGCCGGTCTCCCGCGGGCCCGAACCGGTCGTCTGTCCCGTGCGCTGTGCCATCACAACCTCCCTCGGCGGCCGCTGCCGGCGGCCCTCGCCGGGGAGCCTTCTCGTCCCATGCGTGTCCGGCCAGGGCCTGGGGCGTCTGGGACAGTCTCGAACTGTCCGGGCAGGTCAGGTGGGGTGCAACCGCCCGTCCGACGGGCCCGTCTCAGGAGCCGGGCCGCCGTCGGCTGGTAGCGCGGACAGGTCCGGACGGTTCCGGACGCCGAACCTCCTTGTCCCCTCCGCGAGCCACCGGGCACGCTCACCGGGATCCGTGACAACAGGCGAGGAAGGGAATCCGACATGGGACGGGGAGCGTGGCTCACCGCCGGTACCGGGCGGCACCGCAAGGCGACCGGTTCGGTTCGGCGGGCCGGCAAGTGGCTGGGCGCTGGTCTGCTGCTGGGCGCCGCCGCGATGGCGGCTCCCGCCCTCGCCGTCGTCGAACCCGCGCCGCCCGCCCTCGCCACCACGCGAACCGTCCCCGCCCTCCTCCACACGGTCGCCGCCCGGCCTGCTCCGGCCGCGTCACCCGGCCCGACGCACACGCCCCCCTGTGTCTGCCCCCGTCCCGACGTCCCCGAGCACACACCGGTACCCCCTGGCGACGAGGACGACGACGGCGGCCAGAACACCGACGGCGACAACACCCCGGCACCCGGTGATCACAGCGGTGAGGGCAACGACGACCGGGGCGACGGCGAAAGCGACGCCGACCGGGGCGACAGCGAAAGCGGCGACCAGACAACCCCGGCCCCTGAGCACAAGGACAACGGCAACGGCATGGGTGAGAACGACCAGGACGCCGACAGCGGAAGCGACGGTGGGAACGGCACCCAGGACACCGACACCCCGGACACTCAGGACACCGACACCCCCAGCGACAGTCCCGCAGGCAGCGGCAGCGACAGCGGGAACAACGGCCCGGGCAACGACGAAAGCGGCGGCCAGGGCACTCCAGCCCCTGACGATCGGAACAACGGATGTTCCTGCCCCAGGAATCCGACCGCCGAGAAGCCGGCCCCCGGCAGCACGGACGGCGCCGACGCGAAGGACAAGTGCCAAAGCGGTCCCACGAAGAAGAAGTCCGAGAACAAGAAGAAGCGCGAGCAGACCGCGAAGAACAAAAAGGGCGAGAAGGGGCAGGGAAAGTCCCATGACTCCGGCAGGAAGAACGGCGCGTGCAAGCCCAAGCACTCGGCGCCGGACAGTTGCCCCAGCGAGGACAGCCTGCCTGGTCAGGTCGACCCCCAGGACAGCGCCCCGGAAACGAAGCCCTTCGTCATCTGACGCACCACCACCCTGGTCCAGTTCCGCCCCCGGCGCTCTCCCCAACAGGAGGAAGCGGAAGCAATCCGCGCTTGTCAGCACCACCTCGTTCGTAGGCCCGCTCAGCAGCTGAGCGGGCCTACGAACGTTCTCCATACCGGAGCCCCCGGTCAGCGAAGCCACGTGTCTGCCTGACGCGTTCGCCGACACCATGTCCAGTAGTGCCTTGTCACGTGTTGCGCGGCGTCTGGGCAGGCTCGGCATTCGGCGGTTCTCTGTCGGCGTGACTCAACGAACTGGCAGTGTTACGCGATGAGTTGGAGACGTTCACGGCGAAGGTGTTCGCTCCGCTGCGACGCTCGGATCAGCAGGTCAAGGGCCTGGCCACGGCCCACAGGCTGGACGCGGTCACCCACCAGCCGCGCTACGGCGGACTCAGACCCCGCCCGAAGCCCCGATATCGGACCCGCCCCGTGGCGCCGGCCGAGCACGTGCGGGCCGCCGGCCGAGCGGCGCCCCGCACGGTGACCTGGCGGCAGGGCTCCCGCAGCCGTCCGACCGGTGAGTTCGTCGCCCTGCGGGTCCGCCTGGCCGGCCGACGGCCACGATTGGAGCCCGACGGCACCCTGCCCGCGTGCTGGCTGCTGGCTGCCGACCCAGTGGCCCACCCACCTGGCCGAGCCGTCCCACTACTGGGTGTCCACCTCGCCGGCCGACACCCGGTTCGAGGAACTGGTACGCCCGGCCAGGATCCACTGGCGAATCGAGCACGACTGCCGCGAGCTGAAGACCGCCCTGGGCCTGGACCACTTCGAGGGTCGCTCCTGGACTGGCTGGCACCGCCACGTCACCCTCGTCACCGCCGCCCAGCAACAGTGGGAGTCGAACCGAGCCTCCAAACCCACCCGCCGCGAACAGAAGTGACCGCGCGGGCACGCGGGAGCCACGCCCCCAGAGGCCGTTTTCGAAGGTCACCCTTGATCAAGGGACTATTCCGGGGCGGCGCTGCCCGCCAGAATGATCGACATGACGATCCGTGGAGTGCTGTTCGATGTCGATGGAACCCTGTACGACTACGAGGCGGCCGAGAAGGCCGGACTTCACGAACATCTGGTGGCCGAAGGGCTCTCCGACCGGTTCGCGTCGCCGGCGGAGGCGCTGCGTGTGTGGCGGGAAGTCAGGGAGGAGGAGTACCCGCGCTTCCTGAGCGGCGAGTTGACGTTCGCCGCCCAGAAGGCCGCACGGATTCGGCGATTTCTCGCCCAGGCCGGAGTGGTCGGCGCAGTTGAGTTGACGGACGAGGCGGCTACGGCGTGGTTCGCGAGCTACGCGGTGCGGAGGGATACGAGCCGACGGGCGTTCGACGATGCTCAGCCGGCGCTGGGCGCGTTGGCGGGTCGCTTCCGACTCGGCGTCGTGTCGAACTCAGTGACCGCGCACCAGCGCGCGAAGCTGGATGCGATCGGGCTGCTCGGTTACTTCGCGGAGCCGTTGGTCTGCTCCCAGGAACACGGTTCCGCCAAGCCAGCGGCGAGCATCTTCCTGGCGGGCTGCCAGGCCCTGGGGTTGGCGCCCGCCGAGGTGGCCTACGTGGGTGACGACTACGAGAAGGACGCGGTAGGGGCACGGGACGCAGGGTTGCAGGCCTTCTGGCTGGACCGCTCGGCTTCCGGAGGCTCCGGTGCCGTGGAGGCCGGCGTCCGGGTGATCGCCTCGTTGAGGGAGCTGGTGGGTTTGTGATCAGTGCTCGGGTCGCTTGAGCAGGGAACAGGGCACTGCCGGGGTAGATAGGGAGCGTGAACGAGACCGAGGACCAAGGCGAGGCCCTGCCGGAGCTGTGCGATCTGTGCCACGCGGTGATCTCCGACGGCAGCGAGGTCTACTTCGTCGTGCGGGATTCCTCGGTGGTGCACCGCACCGACCCGGAGTTCGACGGGCGGCGGCTGCTCGTGGCCTGCGGCCGGGAGCACGGGCGGCGGCTGGTCGAGCAGTATCGCGATCGGCCGTTCGTCGGGCCCGAGCAGTGGGCGGCCGAGATCGGCAGGGCTCTGGACCAGCACCCGGACGGGCTGAGCGGAACTGGCGGAGGCGACCGGGCTCACGCCGGCCCAGATCGAGATCGGTGTGCGGTGGCAGGCGATGGCCGCCACGGACTGGCGCTCGCGGGCCGGCCTGGACGACGGGCCGGACGGCGAGCGGGCCTGACACGGCCAGCTTCAACGGCCTGACGGGCGACCGGGGGCCGCGGGAAAGTGGTCACCGGACGGCGCCGCGGGCGGGACCGGGCCAGGGCGGTGGCGGTGACCGTGAGAACGATCAGTCCCGCTGGGCCTCGCGGGAGGCCGGCTGTCCCGACCGCTTGGACTGCCGCTGAGTGATGCGCCTGGTCATCAGGGTGATCGCGACCCAGGTGATCAGCGACTCGGAGTGCTGGACGAGACGTTCGTAGTCCCGGGCGTGCCGGCGCGCGTGCATCACCCAGGCGTGACTCCGCTCGACCACCCAACGTCGGGGCAGGACCACGAACCCCTTCGCGGCCTTGGGTCGGTTCACCGTCTTGACCGTGAGGTTCAGGTATTTCCTCACCCAGCCGACCAGTTGCCCGGCGTAGGCGGAGTCGGCCCAGACGATCGTGTTCTCGATACGCGGCGAGCAACCCTCTCGCCGGGGCAACAAGCAGCTGAAACGGGCGTTCTTCCTCGCCGCGTTCGCCTCTCTCAGCGACCCGGCCTCCCGCGCCTACTACGACAAGAAGATCGGCCAGGGCAAACGGCACACCCAGGCCCTCCTATGCCTGGCCAGACGCCGGGTCGACGTCCTGTTCGCCATGCTCCGCGACGGAACCTTCTATGAGTCCCGGCCGGCCGCAGCGGTCAGCTGAACCGCGGGTCCGCCATCAGCACCACGCGCTCGGCTGCGGGGTCAAACCCGAGCACCGGGTGCCCGTAGTCGCCTTCGGCCGTCATGGCCACCGGCTTTCCCAGCCGACGACCGACCGCGGTCAGGAACCGGCAGAGGACGTCCACTCCTTCCTGGCCCTGCAGCTCGCGAAGGTCCACATCGAAGTCGATCTCCTCGGCAGACATCGGACGGAAGATCACCAGCACGCCCGGAACCGGCCAGACCCGCAGGTCGACCGTCTCGGCATCCGCCGGACGCGTCAGCACCTCCGCAGCAGGAGGCAGCGGCCCGGCGACGCCACCCTCCAAGAACTCCCAAGCCCAACCACTCGACCGGACCAGATCGAACACCGCCTGCCAGCCCTCCACCGAGGTGCCCTCCACGGACACGTCCGGCAGAGCACCCATCAAGTCAGGGTCGAAGAAGTTCCTGACGTCATCCCACAGAAGATCCGGCACCCCTCCATGCTGCCCGCCCACGCCTCCCGAGCGCAGCCCGATTTCCTTGACGAACCCCAGAGAGGCACCCCCCGGGTGAAGGACGCCCTCGCACCCGGGGCGCCGGGTGAGCCGGCCTTCGCGCAACGTCCCGAAGACATCTGCTCCGCTCCGTCCTCCGCTACCGGGCCGCCGTAGACGAAACGCCCGTCCGGTGTCCTGAACCGTCCCGGGGACAAGGCCTGACAGGCCCTCTGACCAGCACAGACAACGTCGGACGGTCTCGGACGGCACAGGTGTTGTCCACGGGATTCCCACCCGGCCAGGCTGATGTCCACCGGCCCCGCACCCCGGAAGACGACGCCACTTGGAAGGCGTCATCCGCGGTGCGGCGGGCCGCCCCCGCCACCGCCGGAGTCGACGACCGGGCGGGACGGGAGTACCGAACTCCGGGCCGCCCTCCGATCAGGACAGCGCCCCTTCCGATCGCCGTTTCCGAACCGAGGAGAGCACACTCATGAGCACCGTCCGAGCACGCCTGAGCCGCCCCCTGGCCGTCACCGCCCTCGCCGCCGCCCTCGCCGCGGGCCTTCTGACCGGTGGCCTTGCCCTGGCCGGTCCTGGGGCCCGCCACACGGCCGCTGTCGCACCGGCCACGGCCACGCCGCTGTCCCAGGACGACGTCGACGACGCCGACGCCCCCACCTCCACCGAGCAGCCGAACATCACCACCGCCGACACCACCACCGCCGACACCACAACGGCCCAGGCCGTGAAGGCATCCTGCGGCAGCAGCGCCTCCGGCTTCGCCAACACGTGGGGCCCCGTCAGCCGCTCCAACTGCTCCGTCCTCGGCTCCAAGGGCCACCAGGTGACCTACACCTTCTGGATCCCGGCCGGCACCCAGCAGGTCGCCACCGTGCGGGTCTGGGGCATCGACGGCAACAACAAGGGCCGGTGGTACAACGCCGGCACCATCAAGTCCAGCGGCCAGACACACCGCATCACCGTCCCCTGGGGCAACAACGCCGCCACCCCCCGGGTCCAGGTCAAGGGCGGTGCCAGCTCCGTGTTCAGCGGCGTCCGGTGGACCCACTGACCCCCGTGGTCTGACCCCGGTTCCCACACACCCCGCGGGGTCCGGCGCGGCCGGTACCCGGACCCCGCGCTGTCACCGCACGCATCGCCAGCCACCGGCCGACCGACACCACCACCCCGTTCCCGAACAGAGGAGTACTGCCATGCGCGCCCTTCGAGCACGTCTCACCAAGCCCCTGGCCGCCGCCACCGTGGCCGCCGCACTCCTGGCCGGCGCATTGCTGTGGGCCGCTCCCGGCGACACCTCCCGCGCCGCGGCCGCCTCGTACGACATGGCCCGGTCGGCCACCGGCTCCCCGACCACGTCCCCCGGTACGGAACGAGCCCAGGACGGCGACTCCGGCGCCGTCGTCCAGGCCAGTGCCCAGAACGCCTCGGGCTGCACCCCCGCTTCCTACGGAATGGTGTGCGGTGCCGTCAAGGGCAAGGCGCTGCGCGTCGACACCGCTCACATCGCCCGCGACAAGGTCTGGCCCGAGGCGATCTGCGACTACGAGGCCGTCCTGACCGTGTACAACAACAAGGGCACCAAGATCCACCAGCAGCGCAGCCCGCGGCACGGCGGCTGCAGCATGGGCCGGGCGTGGTTCGACCTCGACGTCCACAAGTCCTTCCCGGACAACTCGAAGATCGCTCTCTCGTTCTACGAGCGCGGCGTCCACCAGGGCACCACGAGCTACAGGATCACCCGATAGAGCCGACGGCCCGGTGCCGACGGCACCGGGCCAGGCCGCTGAACGAGGTTCGGCACATCGCTCGCCGACCCGTCACCGGCCGCGTTCCCCGGGGAGTGTCCCGCAGCACCGCTCACCTCCCCGACAGCCACGGAAGGCGCGCCCCCGTGAGGGTCGGCAGTCCCACGCCGACCCTCACGGCATTCCCGCCCTCCCCTTCGTCCGAAAGAGAGAGTGCACCCTTGATCCGAACCATACGAGCGCGGTTCCCCCGTGCCGCTGTAGCGGCCACGGTCACGACCGGCCTGCTGGTCGCCGGCCTGCTCTGGGCCACGCCGAACAGCGCACCTGCGAACACACCCGTCCTGGCCCGCACGGCGCCGCCCCCGACGACCCCGACGACCCCGACGACCTCGAAGACCTCGACGACCTCGACGAGCGCGGCCGACGAACAGGCCGCAACGGCCGGGCGGGGCACGGGGGTGGGCGCAGGCTCCCCGGCCTCGCCCCTCGTCCCGGTGCGCCAGGGCGTCGGGGCCGTCCCCGACCGGGTGATGACGTGGAACCTGTACGCCCCCGGCGCTGGAGAACCCGAGAACTACGCGGCCGAGATCGCGAAGTACAGGCCACAGGTCCTCGGGGTACAGGAAGGCTGCAAGCACGCGGTCGAAAGGACCGTGAAGATCCTCGCGGACAGGTACGGGCTCACGTACCAGGTCGCCTACGGCACCGCACGCCATGACCGGTTCAACTGCGGCGCCCTCGGTGAGAACGCCTACGGCCAGGCCATCCTCTCCGCCGCCCCGATCGCGCAAGCGGGCAACCAGCTCTACACCAGCGGCGGCTCGGAGGACCGCGCCTTCATGTGGGTGACCACCACCGTCGGCGGCAAGCAGGTCCGCATCTACAACACGCACCTGGCCGAGGGGCGGCAGAGCACCGTGCGCGCGGCTCAGGTCAGGCAACTAGCCGCGACCCTGGCGGGCAAGCAACGCGTCATCGTGCTCGGAGACTTCAACACCCAGCCCGACACACCCGAGATGGCCCCACTCTGGTCCGTGGGACTGACCGACGCCGATCCGAAGTGCGGCTGGCGGTCCACCGCGGGCTGCAAGCCGACCGCTGACGCCGGCCCGCCCCGCAAGAAGTTCGACTACATCCTGTTGAGCGGGGTCAAGTCCACCGGCGTGACCGTGGTCGACTCCGTCCACTCCGACCACGACGTGGTCTATGCGGCGCTGAGCCTGAGCTGAAGCCGGCCGCACAGGGGCGGTCCGTCGGACGAACCGGCGGACCGCCCGGCGGCCGTGCGGCCGCAGGCCCCGTCCATGGGCCGTTCCTACCCGTGATGCACACCGCTGCCGCAGCCCGGCGCACCGTCCCAGCACGGGTCCTCGGGCGCGGGGCCGGACGTCGACGACACCCCGCCGGTGGAGAACTGGGTGGGCCAGCCGCTCGACGCGGACTGCGGCAACGTCACCTGTGACGTCGCGGCCGGCAGGGGCGGCGGCTGCGATCGCGGCGCCGACGTCGGCACCGGCGTCGGCGGTGGAACCGCCGGGGCGGCCGGCGCGGACCTGCCCGCCGCCCCGCTTCCAGCCCCCGGAACGCTCGCGTTGCCCGCCGCGTCCGCGCTTCGACGCGCAGAGGGACTCACGGTTGCCACAGGAACGGCGACCCCGGCATCCCCCGTCGGCGGCGCCGATGCCGGCCCCGCCGCCGAGCCCGCCACCTCGCCTGCAGACGGACTCGCCACCGTCGCAGGGCCGGTCGTGGAGGGGACGACGGACGGCTCCGCAGTTCTGCGTCCGCCCCGGTCCGGCAGGCCCTCGATGCCGATGACGACAGCGGTCACCACGACCACCGCAACCGCGAGCGTGACCGCCGCCACCGTACGACGCCCCGGCGCAGCCAACCGCAACGTCATACGCGAGACAGCCTTGCCCGAAGCAGACGCCGCCGCCGCGGCCGTGTCCGCCGCCGCGGGCCTCTGCGCACCATCGCCGGCCGGCCGCTCGTCCGAACCCGCCGGCGGCACCTCCTCCCCGCCGTTGTCCCCGGCCGGTTCCGGCTCGGTGGCGGTACTCGCTGTCGCGTCCGCGCTCACACCGGACTGGACCGAGGACTGGGACAGCACGAGGGCGGCCGTCTCTGCGGGGCCCGCCGTACCCGGCTCCGTTGGCTCCGTCGACTCCGCTGGCTCCGGCGGTTCCACCGACTTCGATGCCTCCGATGCCTCCGGTGACTCCGGTGACTCCGGTGACTCCGGCGGCACGGGTCCGGGCGTCCGGATGGACTGGACGGCAACGGCCTTTCGGGCCGCGACCCAGACCACGACATCGTCCGCATCGCCCCCGCACGCCCGAACGAAGGCGGCCACAAGGTCCTCACGCGGAAGCTCGGCACGCCCCAGGGCCCCCGCCAGCGTGGCACGGGGGAGAACCTCGCCGGCCTGCTCGGCCCGCCGTTCAAGCTGCCGAAAGCTCAGGCCCGACCACTGCCGAAGCTGACGCATGACCCTGACGAACTGCTCCGGCGTCACGACCTCCACCGGACGGGGAGCGCGTCCAACTGACGGGTCGTCACGCAAGTCGGATTCGGATAAGGAAGACGGATTCACACCCGGTAGCGTAGGCGCGACCACTCGCGAGCCGGGGCTTCTCACGGCTTTCCCCCAGCCTCGTGCCCTACTCGTTACTGAGATCTGCGCTTCAGGGTGACGGTTCACACTGCCTGACCCGGTGCATCGGCTACCGGACCTTCACCGACGACGAACGGGCCGGCCTCCCCACACGCCTCCCGGCGGACCCGCCGTGCGCGGCGCCCGACACGCCGACCGGCAGGTGAGGCCGGCCGACGGCCGAGGAAGGCCGGGATCAGCGAGCCGCACCGCCGCCCGCACCTCGCCCGGGGCGTCTCAGGCGGTGCACAACGTCGCGGCGGGGCGCCGACCGGCGGTGAACGCGGCCGGTGGGACGCCCATGAAATGGCGGAACTCGGCCGTCATGTGGGACTGGTCGTAGTAGCCGGCCGTCGCCGCGATGTCCGCCCACCGGCCCGCGTCGGCCGCGAGCACGGTGCGGAGGCGGTCGATGCGTGCGAAGTGCTTGGGGGACAGGCCGGTGGCGTCGGTGAACAGGGCGTGCAGGCGGCGCTCACCGATGTGCAACCGGGCCGCGGTCGCGGAGACGGTGGTGTCGGCCAGTAGACGCGCCGCCTCCTCGAGCCGCTCCGACGGCTCCGGGCGGTCGGCCACTGCTCCTTCGAGCGCGGCGACCGGGTCGGCGGCGAGCCGGTCGATGTCCAGGCCCGGTAGTTCGCCAAGCGGCAGCACACCGTCGGCGAGCCCGTTCAGCGAACGTCCGAGCAGGGCTTGGGCACGACCCGGCCGCAAACGGACCCGCACACACGAGCGGCCGGGCGCGGCGATGTGATAGGTGGCCCGGGTGCGGGGGCCCATGACGATCAGTTCGCGCTTGTCCGTGCGCACGATCAGTGTGGTGGCGTGGTCGGGCACGTCGACCGCCGCCGAACCGGCCGCCGTGGCGACGTCGATCCCGGCCACCCACCGCAGCAGCGCGGGCGGCACGACGAGAGAACTCACCCGGCCCACGATAGTGCCGAAACTTCCTATCAGGAGCCGTGGGAGCGCTGTCATCGTCGGGACATGATCCTTGTTACCGGTGCCACCGGCACCATCGGCAGTCACGTCGTGCGCCTGCTCACCGAGCGGGGCCTGCCGTTGCGGGCGATGTCCCGCCGCGAGCGGCCCGGCGGGGTACGGGCCGACTTCGACGACCCGGCGTCGCTGGCGCGCGCCGTGGCCGACGTCGACACGGTCTTCCTCGTCACCGTGCCCCCCGCACCGACCGCGGACCACGACATCGCCCTGATCACGGCCGCGCGGGCGGCAGGCGTCCGCAAGATCGTCAAGCTGTCCGCCATCGGCACCGGCGAGCGCTTCGACGGAGCGACCGTCGGCGCGTGGCACCTCGCCGCCGAGGAGGCGATCGAGGCCAGCGGACTCGCGTGGACGATGCTGCGCCCGCCGAGTTTCGCCTCGAACGTCCTGTGGCACCGGGCCCTGATCCAGGCCGGAGAACCGATCCCGAACCTGACCGGCGACTCCCGGCAGGCCGTCGTCGACCCGAGGGACGTGGCCGCGGTCGCCGTCGCCGCCATGACCGACGACGCCCACGACGGACAGCGGTACGACCTGACCGGGCCGCAGCTGCTGACGTCCGCGGACCAGGCGGCGATCCTGGAGGACGTGCTGGAACGACCCGTCAGGATCACCGACACGAACGCGCTCGACCACTTGCCGGCCGAGATGGCCACCGGCATCGGCTGGGCACGCGCCGGCGGTGCGGCCTACGTCACCGACCACGTGCCGCGCATCCTCGGCCGGCCGGCGGGCACGTTCGAGCAGTGGGCACACGACCATCGGGAGGCATTCACGGCGTTGCCGTAGCCGACCGCCGCGGACGGCCGCCAGGGCTCCGGTGGTTCGAGGGATCCAGCCCGTTCTCCGTCGGTGCTTCGCTGGAGCCGGTGAGAACTCGCGCAGATGGGTGGGGGGCGTGGTCGCCGCCTACGGGTGCTTTG
This sequence comes from Kitasatospora sp. NPDC005856, assembly GCF_040629945.1. Lineage (NCBI taxonomy): Bacteria > Bacillati > Actinomycetota > Actinomycetes > Kitasatosporales > Streptomycetaceae > Kitasatospora > Kitasatospora sp. NPDC005856. Next base: position 36,911 of record NZ_JBEXWT010000011.1, read on the forward strand.
TGGTGATCGACCCGTCGGTGGCGATCCGGTCCAGGACGAGCGCGGAAGGGCGGGCAGGCCCTCATGCAAGATTCATTCGATTATTAAGATCGACGATCGTTCAATTGACCTGAACGAGTGAATTCAATACCAGGAGCACCATCATAGATTCGTGTACGGCATCAGCTGCCATAAGCGAACTGCGCCCCTGGGCACGTTGAACGGGGCAGAATACTGATTGACAGTGGATTTTCCCGAGCCCATGATAAGCGCCGTCCGACGGTCGGCTGCGAGGCGACAGATGACGTACACGAAGCTCGACGAATCGCTGATCTCGCGCGTGCACGCACTGAAACAGGCTGCCCTCCACCGGGACGAGGACGACGGTGCGCGGCTGGACCGGACCGAACGGATCAAGGTCCTGCTCCAGTTCACCGGTGACCTCGCGGCGGTGGAGGGAGCCGGTTTCTGGACCGATTTCCACACCGCGCGGGTCGCGGTCGGCACCATCGCCGCCGAAGACCTCGAACGGATCTCCGAGCTCGACAACGTGGTGGCGATCCAGAGCGACCGTCCGGCGGGGTTCACGGGCGCCGAGGCTCCCGCCGGCGAGGCGGCCGGCGTCGGCGGGACCGCCGCCTCGGACCTCGTCCACGCCATCCCGCCCGGACTCACCGGACAGGGCGTGGTCGTCGGAATCGTCGACAGCGGCATCGACATCTTCCACCCGGCGTTCCGGAAACTCGACGGGACGACCCGAATCACCTCGCTCCTCGACCTGACCCTGCGCCAGACGATCGAGGTCAAGGGCGCCCCCACCGGAGGTTCGATCGTCCTGCGGTGGTTCGCTCCGGACTTCACGCGCGAACAGGCGACCAGCCCTCTGGCCTTCCCCCTGACCGCGTCGACCCTGCAGGCCGCGCTGGGAGCGTTCGGGGGTGTCGCGCCGGGCGACATCGTCGTCACCGGTGGCCCCCTCCCCACACAGCCGCTGACGATCGATTTCGAAGGCAACTTCCTCAAGCCGGGCTTCGACAGCGCGAGGATCAACGCCCTCCGCCTGACCGATGTCACCCTGACCGGGGGGACGAGCCCGGAAGTGAGCGTCGTCCGGGGCCGCCTCATCTCCCCCAATGAGATCAACGCCGCCCTGGCCGCGGCCCCGCCGCCACCCGCGGCACCACCGCCGTTCGTCTCGCGCGACCCCGACGGCCACGGCAGCCACGTCGCCGGCGTCGCCGCCGGCATCGGCCTTCCCCGCTGCTGCTCCCCGGATCGGACCGTCGGACTCGCCTACGGTGCGGACCTCGCCATCGTCCGCACCGTGCCCTCCGAGAGTGACATCCTGCGGGGAGCCGCACACTGCCTCGAACAGCCCTGGCTCCCCCCGGGCACCGACCCGAAGCCGCCCGCGGTGGTGAACATCAGCCTGTTCGTCACCAGAACCGCCCACGACGGCACGTCCGTCCTCGAAGCAGGGCTGGACGATCTCCTCGTCGGAGTGAAACGCCGGGCGATCGTGGTGTCCGCGGGCAACGCGAGCGGGCTCTACAGAGCCGGGACTCCCGGATCCGCCGCCGAGGAGTCCGGACAGCACGCGTCCAGGATCGTCCCCGCCGGGCAGTCGATGACGCTCGGGCTCGCCGTCACCCCCCGCACCGCCCAGTCGCTCCTGATGGACGTCTGGTACGCGGGACCGGGACAGCTGACCTTCGCCCTCACCCCACCGCCCAGCGTCGGCGGAACGCCGATGACACCGGTTCCGCCCAACCCGAACCCGAGCGCACCGTCCGTGCGCCAGACGCTCGGACAGGGGACGACCGCGCACGTGGTCTTCGTCACCTCACGACTGTCCGAGGCACCGAGCAACAAGCGTCTCATCCGCGCTCAGATCAGCCCGCCTTCCGCCGTGCCGCCGCTCGGACCTCAGATCACCCCCGGCGTGTGGACCATCACCCTCACGGAGACCCAGGGAAGCGACACCCGGTTCGACTGCTGGGTCTTCGGCAGCTCCAACGACCCGAAGTCCCGATTCGTCCTCACGGATCAGGAACCCACCCGGACCGTCACCTCACCCGGCACAGCACGCCTCCCGATCACTGTGGGTGCCTACGACCCCCGGACCAACCTGCTCGCGGCCTTCTCCGGCCGGGGGCCGACCACCGACTTCCGGCTCAAGCCCGAGGTGTGCGCGCCCGGCATCAACATCGTCTCGGCCAAGGCCGGCGGCGTGCCCCCCGATCTGGTCATCGCCATCGACGGGACCAGCCAGGCCACGCCGTTCGTCACCGGCGTCGTCGCGCTCATGTTCGAGGTGAATCCCGACCTCGACCACCCCACGATCGCCGGGCACCTCACCTCCACCTGCCAGCCGCCGGTGCCGCCCGTCCCACCCACACAGTTCGACAGCGGCTGGGGTTTCGGCCGTGTCGACGCCGAGAGGGCCATCCTCGCCGCACGGCCCGCCCCGCTCGCGGAGGCCTTCGCCGCCGGCGGCGAGCCGCTCGTGCTGCCCACCGCCGCCTACCCCGCCGCCCACGTCCCGGTGGCGGTCCGGATGCGCGCGGTGCTCGACCGGCTGGCCGAGAGCCCGACCGGTCGCCGTGCCGCCGAGCTGTGCTCCGCGCACGTCGAGGAGACGCGCCGGCTGGTGGACACCGAACGACGTGTCACGGTCGCCTGGCACCGGATGCACGGCGCCCTGCTCATCCGGCGGCTGCTGCTCAGCGACCTCGCCCACGACAGACCCGTCCCGCGCACGCTCGGCGGCCGCTCGGTGGCAGAGGGGCTGGCCCGTCTGCTCGACGAACTCTCCGCCGCCGGGAGCCCGGCACTGCGCGAGGCCGTCACCGTGCATCGCGACTTCCTGCTCCGACTGCCCGGTGCGCGACTGTCCGACCTCGATGCCCTGGCCGACCCCGACGACCCCGACGACACGGACGACACGGACGACACGGACGACCGAGCGGAGTTGAGCTGAGATGGCCGCCGGAACCCTGGAACTGCTCGCCCGGGAGATCGCCAACGCCCTACGGCCGCTGGAGCAACTGCTCGGCGCGGAGCAGCGGCAGGCGTTCCTCATGGAGCTGGGCCTGTGGCTGCCGGGCGGGCTCGGCGCCGCCGACGGCCCGCTCGGCACGATCTCCGTACAGGCCGGAGGCCTGGGCCCGATCGTGCTGCGGCTGGACGCCGCGATCGAGGATGACGTCGCCGAGCGCATCACCCTGGAGGGGGTGTCCCTGGTCGGCGCCCTGGGGCAGGTGTTCGGCGCACTCGATGCCCTGGGACCCGCCCTCGACACCGCGGTGGCCGGAGCGCCCGGTCTGACCGACGCCCAGCGGGCCAGGATCCGGGCCGAGGCCAAGGAGCTGCCCCGGCGGATCCTCGACTGGGCGCTACTCACCCGCATCGAGGAGAAGAGCCGAAACGCGCTGGACGTGCTTTCCGTGCTCGGGGTCCTCACCGACCTCCAGGTGTTCTCCGATCCGGCCGACCCGACCGTCCTGCCGGGCCGCCGCCGCACGCTCCACCTCGACCGGCTGCCCACCCTGTTCACCGCTCCCGGCGACCTTTTCCGCGACGCCTTCGGCTTCGGTACGCCCGGCTTCGACGGTACCGAGCTGTTCCGGCGCCTCGTCGAACACCTGGTGGCCCGCGGTCGGCACTTCACCTACGAGAGGCCGCCCGGCGGCCCACAGGTCCTGGACGCCTACGTCCTGCGGCTGACGGTCGACCCGGCGAGCGGTCCGCCCTCGCTGCTCGCCCGGGCCGATGTGGTGGCTGACACGGACCTGGTCCGCGAGTACCGGCCCGGTCCGCTCTGGAAGATCTCCTTCGAGGCCCGGAGCAGGTTCGACCCGGGGCTGGAGGCCCGGGTCCGACCGCCACTGAGCATCGAACTCCACCCCTTCACCGGCTCCTTGCAGCTGGCCGCCGCACTCGGGCTGACCGCCGAGAAGGCCGATGGCACGCCGATCGTGCTGCTGGGGAAGGCCGGCGGATCCCGCGTGGAGATCCACCGCTTCACCGCCGCCCTCGGACTGGCGGCGCAGGCCGGGCCGGGCGGCAGCGCCACGGCCGAGCCCACCGCCCGCCTCGACCTCGCGGGCGGCCACGTCCTGATCGACCTCTCCCAGGGCGACGGCTTCATCAGCAGGATCACCGGCGGCGGGAGGATCGAGTCCGACTTCGAGCTGCGGGCCCTCTGGTCGCCGTCGGGCGGGCTGCGCCTGGAGGGCAGCGGCTCGCTCGACCTGGCGGTCCCCGCACACCTGGAACTGGGTCCGGTCGAGGTCACCACGCTCTACCTGAGCGCGGGGGTCGGCGCGGACGGCTCGGTGCCGCTGGAGGTCTCCGCCGCCTTCAACGCCGAGCTGGGTCCCATCAAGGCGGCGGTCGACCGGGTCGGAGTGATCGTCAGGTCGCGGTTCCGCGAGGGCGGCAACCTCGGCCCGCTGGACATCGGCTTCGAGTTCAAGCCGCCCACCGGCGTCGGGCTCTCGGTCGACACCGGGGTGATCTCGGGCGGAGGCTTCCTGTCGGCCGACCCGGCGCGCGGCGAGTACTCCGGCGCGCTGGAGCTGAAGTTCGCCGGGTTCGTCGATCTCAAGGCAATCGGTCTGATCAGCACCCGGATGCCGGGCGGCACCGACGGCTTCTCGATGCTGATCGTGATCACCACCGAGTTCGGCGGCCTCGGCCTGCAGCTGGGGTACGGCTTCACCCTGCTCGCCGTCGGTGGCCTGATCGGGCTCAACCGCGGGATGAACCTGCAGGCGCTCGTCGAGGGGGTGCGCACCGGCCGGATCGAGTCGGTGATGTTCCCGCGGGACGTGGTCGCCAACGCCCCGCGGATCCTCAGCGATCTGCGGGCCTTCTTCCCGCCCGAGCAGGGGAAGTTCCTGATCGGGCCGATGGCCAAGATCGGTTGGGGCACGCCGACGCTGGTGAGCGTCTCGCTGGGCGTCGTGATCGAGATCCCGGGCAATCTGGCGATCCTCGGGGTGCTGAAGTGCGCGCTGCCCACCGAGGAGCTCGCGCTGCTGGTCCTGAAGGTCGCCTTCATCGGCGCGGTCGAGTTCGACAAGTCGCGGCTGTGGTTCTTCGCGCAGCTCTTCGAGTCGCGGGTCCTCACCATGACCATCGACGGCGGTATGGGTCTGCTCGTGGACTGGGGGGACAACCCCAACCTGGTGCTCTCGGTCGGCGGGTTCCACCCGTCGTTCCGGCCCCCGCCGCTGCCGTTCCCGGTGCCCAACCGGCTGGCCGTCGACATCCTGAACCGGCCCGGGGCGCTGATCCGGGTGTCCGGGTACTTCGCCCTCACCAGCAACACCGTCCAGTTCGGGGCGGCGGCGGAACTCCGGCTGGGCTTCGAGGACTTCGGGATCGAGGGCCATCTCTCCTTCGACGCGCTGTTCCGCTTCTCCCCGTTCTCCTTCGTCATCGAGATCGCCGCCGACGTCTCGCTCAAGGCGTTCGGGGTGGGGCTGTTCTCCGTCGACCTGCGGTTCCGGTTGGAGGGCGTGTCGCCGTGGCGGGCGCGCGGGCGCGGCTCGATCTCGCTGCTCTTCCTGGAGATCTCCGCCGACTTCGACATCAGCTGGGGCGAGGAGCACGACACCACGCTGCCGCCGATCGCGGTGCTGCCGCTGCTCGCGGGCGAGATCACCAAGGTCGAGGGATGGCGCACCAAGCTGCCCCCCGGAGGCGGCGACCACCGGGTGACGCTGCGCGCGCTGCCGGAGACCGACAAGCTCGTGCTGCACCCACTCGGAACCCTGTACGTGCAGCAACGGGCGATCCCGCTCAACGTCCGGATCGACCGCGTGGGCGCGCAGCGGCCGAGCGACGGCCGGCGCTTCAGCGTGGCTCCGGCGTCGGACAGCGGCCTGGTCCAGCTCTCCACCCCGGACGACAAGTTCGCGATGGCCCAGTTCCAGGACATGGACGACGCGGCCAAGCTGTCCGCCGCGCCGTACCAGGACCAGGACGCCGGGCTGGAGCTGAGCGCCGAACGGGACGCGCTCGCCTCCGCGCGGGTGGTCCGCCGCAGCACCCGCTACGAGTTGCACATCATCGACTCCCGTCGCAGTGCCGGTACCGCCGCGGGCGCTGCCGCGGGGCCGGCCGGGGCGGCGGTGGCGGTGGGGGTGACGAAGGCGACCGGAGCGGCCACCGCCCCGGCGGGGACCCGCCGCGCGAGGTTCCACGACGTCCCCGCCGCCGTCTACGCGCAGTTGCTGGAGGGCAGCAGCACCAGCCGCTCCACCCTGTCGCGGCGGGACGCCGAGCGCCGCCGGCCGTTCACGGGCGGGGACACCGTGCAGCTCACCGGACAGCGGTTCGCCGTCGCCTACCGGCGCAACAACCTGCAGGCCTTCCCGCCGACCTCGGGGGTCGACCGGGGCGCGACCACCTTCCGCAGCCCCGCGACGGCGGCCGACGCGCTGGCCGAGTGGGTCGCCGCGGACCCGGGCCTGGCCGATGCCCTGCACGTCATCCCGGTCTCGGAGGTCGCCGCCCCGCTCTCCGTCCCCGGGGCGTGGTCCGCGGCAGCTCCGCTGCCGGTCGCGGCCGCCGGGCTGGAGGCGGTCCGGCTGGCCGGCTGGCCGGCGGCACCGTGCTCGTCGCCGGCGGCGCCGACGGCACCGGCCGAGCGCTCCCGTCCGCGGCGCGGTTCGATCCGGCGGCCACGACCTGGTCGGCCGTCCCGAGCCTCGCCAGCGCGCGCCACGGGCACTCCACCACCGTGCTCGACGACGGGCGGGTCCTGGTGGCCGGCGGCTACGGCGCGGACGGGAAGCTGCTCGGCTCCAGCGAGGTCTTCGACCCGGTCGCCGCCACCTGGAGCCCGGCGGCCCCGCTGAAGACACCCCGGGCCGGGCACTCGGCGACGCTGCTGAGCACCGGCGCGGTCCTGGTGGCCGGCGGCACCGGGGCGCGGGGCGGCGGCGAGGGCACGCTGGAGTCGGCCGAGCTGTTCGACCCGCGCACCGGAAGCTGGTCCCCCGGGAAGCCGATGGCCGACGCCCGGTCCGGGCACCGCGCGGCCGTGCTGCCCGGCGGCCGGGTCCTGGTCGTCGGCGGGGCGCTCGCCACCGGTGGCCGCCCGGCCCCGCTCGCCTTCTGCGAGCTGTACGACCCGGTCGCGGGCACCTGGTCCGCCGCCGGGAGCCTCACCACCCCGCGCCGGGGCCACCAGGCGACCGTGCTGGCCGACGGCTCGGTCCTGGTCACCGGCGGCGAGGCGACCGGCATCCCGGCCGGCGGCCGGTTCACCGTCGCGCCCCTCGCGTCGGCGGAGCGCTACGACCCGGGCACCAACACCTGGAGACGGCTGCCGGACATGCCCGGCGGCCGCAGCGGGCACCGGGCGCTGCCGCTGCGCTCGGGCAAGGTCCTGGTGGTCGGCGGCACCGCCGGACCCGCCTTCGCCGGCGGCTTTCGCAACGCGACGCTCTACGACCCGGCCGACCACGGCTGGACCACCACCGGCGGCCTGGCCGACGGCCGTACCGACTTCGCCGCCACCGAGCTGGCCGACGGCCGGGTGCTGGTCGCGGGGGGCGTCACGCTCTCCGGCCCGGCGGCCCCCGGGGAGGCCGCCGTCATCACCGCCGGCACCGAGATCCTCACGCCGTGACCACGGCCAGCCCGAAGGGTTCGACGAGCCATGACCGACGCCATGACCGACACCGCGACCGGCGCCATGACCACTGCCGCGACGATTGCGGCGGCCGCGTCCGGCGGCGCCTGGACGAAGTCCGGTGACCTGCCGTCACCGGCCTCCTGGTACGGGCAGTACGACGGCGCCGTCCTGCTGAAGAGCGGCAAGGTGCTGCTGGTCGGCGGTTCGGACGCCGCCGCGGCGGTCCTGACCCGCACCGCGGTCTACGACCCGGCCGCCGGGACCTGGACGGCGGGTGTCCCGCTGCGCTTCCCACGCCGGCTGCACACCGTGACCCGGCTCGACGACGGCCGGGTGCTGATCGCCGGGGGGACGAGCGGCGCGTCGCCGTTGTCGCCCGGCCTCGCCGGCGCCGAGCTCTACGACCCGGCCGACGGCAGCTGGAAGACCGCCGCCGACATGCGTGAGGCCCGTTGGGGGCACAGTGCGGTGCTGCTGGCGGACAAGCGGGTGCTGGTGGCGGGCGGCGTCGCGGTGCGCTCCGGCGACTCCGTCAAGGCGCTGCGGTCGGCGGAGATCTACGATCCGGCCACCGACACCTGGACCGACGCCGGGCCGATGACCGACGCCCGGACGGGCCACTCCGCCGTCCTGTTCAAGGGCGGTCAGGTGCTGGTGTGCGGCGGCACCGCGCCGATCTCCGGGCACGACGACGCCTCGCTCGCGTTCTGCGAGCTGTACAACCCCGTCACCAAGGCCTGGACCCCGACCGGCAGCCTCCTGCGGCCCCGGAGCCGGCACCAGGCGGTGGCCGCCTCCGACACCGTCGCCCTGGTGTTCGGCGGTGCCACCCCGGGGGCCCCGGGCGACGGCACGTACGACCCCTTCGCCGAGCTGACCGCCGAGCGCTACGACCTGGCCACCGGGACCTGGGCGGCGATGCCGGCCTCGCCCGGGGGCCGCGGCCTGCACCGGGTGGTCCCGCTGGGCGGCGGGAAGTTCCTGCTGGTCGGAGGCACCGCCGAGGTACGCGACGGCGTCGGCTACAGCAGCGCCCTGGTCTTCGACGACACCACGAGGGCGTGGACGGCCGCGCCCGGCACGACCGTCGGCCGCTGGGCGTTCGCCGCCACCGCCCTGTCGGACGGCCGGGTGCTGATCGCGGGCGGGACGGTCCGCGCCGGGCTCGCCGCCGCCGATCCCGCGGTCCACGAACTCACCGCCACCACCGAAGTGCTCGGGGCCGCCTCGTGACGACCAACGCCTACTCCTTCCTGCCGTGGCTGCGCGGCGGCATCGCCACCAAGATCGCCGCCGACCCCGCCGGGCCGGTCACCCGCGCCGAGATCCCGGTCCGCCTGCACCTGACCGGCGAGGCCGTCACCGGCCCGCCGCCGGAGCAGTACGTCGAGCAGAAGGTCCAGCTCTACGGCCCCGGTGACATCCTCGGCATCGATCCGCGGGTGGTCTCGCGGACCGAGCCGCGGGCCTGGGTCACCAACGCCGAACCCAACTACCTGGCGCACATCGAGTTCTACGACGAGGACTTCCCCTGGCAGTACAGCCCGCTGGCCCCCGAGGCGGACACCGGACGGCTGCGGCCGTGGCTGGCCCTCGTCGTGCTGGAGGGGCCGAAGCAGACCGGCGAGCCGGGCGAGTTCACCGAGGGCGCGGCGCCCGGGCGGCCGCTGCCGTTCATCACCGTCACCGACCCGGCGGGCACACTGCCGCCGCCGGAGCAGCTCGGCGCCTGGGCGCACGTGCACGTCGACGGGGAGCTCGACGACCCGATCGTCTCGGAGAACATGCCCGCCGTGCTGGCCGCGCTGCGGCAGGTGCTGCGCGCCAACCCCGACCGGGCCTGCTCCCGGCTGATCTGTCCGCGGCACCTGCGGCCGAACACCGGGTACCACGCCTTCCTGGTGCCCGCCTTCGAGACCGGGCGGCTGGCCGGCCTCGGCTTCGACCCGGGTGCCGCGCCGAACGCCGCGCACTGCGCCTGGGGGCCGAACTACCCCAACCGGCAGGCCCCCGGTCAACTCCCCTACTACCACCGTTGGTTCTTCGGCACCGGCACCGCGGGCGACTTCGAGTACCTGGTCCGGCTGCTGCAGCCCGCTCGGCCCGACCCCCGGGTGGGGCGGCGCGATGTCGACGTCCAGCGCTCGCCGGGACCGGGCCTGCCCGGGATCACCCAGCCCGCCGCGCTCGGCGGAGTGCTCAAGCTCGGCGGGGCGCTGCGGGTGCCGGACCGCCTGCAGGACCTGTGGGACAACTGGGACGGCCGCTTCCCCCCGCCTCCACCACCGCCACCGCCGACCCCGCCGCCGCCCGTTCCGCTGCCGTACCCGCACCCCTTCCAGGAGGCCCTCGCCGGGCGGATCAACCTGGCCGACGACTACCTCGAACACCCGCCCACGGTCGCGCACGCCCGGCTGGCCGAGTCGCTCGGTCCGGCGGGCCCGGCCGCGGCGCCGGCGCCCGGTGCGGCCGATCCGGTGATCACCCCGCCGTTGTACGGACGCTGGCACGCCCGGACGTCCCGGCTGCTGTCGCGCCGGGACGGCACGCCCGTCCCGGCGCCGGAGAACCGCAACTGGGTGCACCGGCTCAACCTCGATCCGCGCTTCCGGATCGCGGCCAACTTCGGTACCCAGGTGATCCGGGCGCGGCAGGAGGAGTTCGTGGCCGCCGCCTGGGAACAGGTCGGCGAGGTGCTCGCGGCCAACGACCGGATCCGCGCCGCGCAGCTCGCGCGCGAGGTCGGCCACGTGCTGCACGGCAAGCACCTGGCGCCACCGGTCCCGCCACCGGGGCCCGCGGCGGGTGGCGCGCGGGCCGCCGCCGCTCCCCCGCCGCCGTCCGGCCGGTCCCTGCGGCTGACCGCGCCGGCCGGCTCCCGGGTGACGACCGGATCGTCGCCGGCGGCCCGGGCAGCCGGACCCGGCGGTACGGAGCCGACCGAACTGGTGGCCGTCGGCTTCGAGGTGGCCCGCAGCCGGATCGCGTCCGCGCCGGTGTCACCGCCGATGCGGCGGATCACCCGACCCCGCTCGCGGCTCATGCGCGGGCTGCCGTTCGCCGCCGCGAACCAGTCGCCGGACGCGCTGCTGCCCCGGATGGACGACCCGGCCACCGGGATCGCCGCCGCTCCGCCCAAGACCGCGCCGGCGGCGATCGTCACCCCGGACCAGCTCGCCGACGTCCTGCACCCGTCCGGGCCGCCGCCGGCCGGAGCGCGGGAGGCCGGGCCGTCCGATCCGGTGGGCGGGCTGCCGAGCAGCTCGGACTTCGTGCTCAGCCTGCCCGGGGACGGGGTCGTGCCCCACCCGGGCGGCGAGGACTCCGCCGAGGCGCTGCTGTTCAAGCTGGCACTGCGGGACCTCCACGACGGCCTGGACGCCGCGGTGGTCGGCGGGCGGACACCGGAACGCCTCCCGCTCGGCATCACGCCGGTCACCGGCACGGTGCTCGCCGGGCTGAGCGCCGACGAGACCGTGCCCCGGCAGCTGCTCAGCGGAGTGCGGCTCCCGGAACGGCTCCAGCCCTTCGCCGAACGGTTCCTGGAGGCGATGGCGTACCCGGTCATCGACCTGCCGATGTACCAGTCGCTGCTGGACATGTCGGTGGACACCTTCGTGCCCAACCTCGGGCTGGTTCCGCCGAACACGATCACGCTCCTGGCGACCGACCAGGAGTTCATCGAGGCGTTCATGGCCGGGCTCAACCACGAGTTCGCCCGCGAGCTGCTGTGGCGGGAGTTCCCGACCGATCAGCGCGGCACCTCGTTCCGCCAGTTCTGGGATCCCCGGGTGGATCCGCCCCAGCACGGCGAGACGGCCGCGGAGCGCCGGGAGCGGCTGTACGACATCACCCGGATGGACGGCTGGACCACGGACACGGCGCTCGGTGCGCACGACAACCGCGACCTCGTCCAGGAGGAGGAGCTCGTCCTGGTGATCCGCGGCGAGCTGCTCAAGAAGTACCCGACGGCCGCCGTCTACGCGCACCGCGCCGCCTGGGCGACGAACGAGGACGGCGTGGTCGACCCGAGCCTGGAGCGGGTCCTCGCCGACGTGCCGGACGGTGACCGCCCGTCCCCCGAGCTGATCAAGCTGCCGATCTACGAGGCCAGGGTGGAGCCGGACGTCACCCTGCTCGGCTTCGACCTGACGGCGGACCAGGCGCGGGGGAGGCCACCGCTGGACCCCGGCTGGTTCTTCGTGATCAAGGAGCGCCCGGGCGACCCCCGGTTCGGGGCCGACGACGGCGCGGGCACCGCCATCGAGGTGTGGAACGACCTGTCCTGGCGGGACATCGACCCGCTCGACCGGCGCTTCATCAGCCTCGACCCGGGGGTGCAGGTCCCGCTCGTCCGGTTCGACGGCTCCGAGGACGACCAGGAGAAGCGCGAGCAGCGCCGCGAGGACGCCGCGCTTCCGCTCTGGCACTCCCGGCTCAGCTCCGCGGACATCGCCTACGTCCTCTTCCAGGCACCGGTACTGATCGCCGTCCACGCACAGGAGATGCTGCCCGATGCCCGCCCCGCTCAGTGACGACCTGCCGGTCCTGCTCGGCCCCGTCCGGTTGGAGACCTGCTTCACCGAGACCGAGCTGCTGATCCGGATCTTCCCGGACGAGTGGGCGGTCGACACGTCCGAACCCCTGCCCGGCGAGGCCGAGTTCACCGCGCTCAGCGCCTACTGGACGGCGGTGTGGCGGGCGGCCGGCGACGGCGCCGCCGAACAGGTGGCGTGGCACGAGTTCACCGGCCGGGTCGCGGTCGGCCGGGCGGCCTGGCTGCGCGCGGAACATCCGCCGGCCAACCCGTCCGAGCAGCCGGCGAACCTGCCGCACGACACCGTCGTGCTGGTCCTCACCGGCCCCACCTCGCCCGCCGCCGCCGACCGGCAGCCGACCACCGCCTACTGGACGGCGGTCTGGCGGGCGCACGGCGACCGCGCCCGGCTGCGCGCCGCCGACGCGGCACTGCTGGCCTCCGTCGGCCCCCAGCGGGCCCAGGCCGTCCGCGGCCGGCGGCCGACCGGGATCGACGCCGCCCCCACCGACCCTCGCGACGGCGTCCTGGTCGCCTTCCTGGTGCTGCCGCGCCCGGCCGAGGTGGCCCGGGACTCATGGACCAGGGCCCCCAAGGCCGCGCTGCTGCCCGACAGGTTCACAGCGCTCGGCTACGTCGGCGGCACCCAGGTCTTCTCCGTCCCCGGCAAGCCGGTGCCCGACGAGCTGGCGGTCGGCCCCGATCCCGGCACCCCGCCCGACGAGCAGCTCAAGGTGGACGAGCGGACCGGCACCCTCCGGGTGCCCGCGCCGCTGCGCTGGCTGACCGACTTCGAGGAGGCCGTCCAGGTCGGCATGGGCATCCGCGTCCCGCTCGACGCCCTGAACCGCAAGGGCGTGGACCGGCTGGTCGTCCTGGGCCTGCGCGAACGCACCGACCCGCAGCAGTCCGCCGTCGAACTGGGCAGGCTGGTCACCAGGCAGCTGCGCAGTCCGGCCGGGTACGCGCTGCTGCCGCAGGGCACCCCCACCAACAACTCCGAGCAGGCACCGGCCGGCCAGGACACCCGCGAGGAGGCTGACGCCGCTCTGCGCACGGCGGCCGGGTTCACCGCGGCGGCCGCGCCCGGCGACTGGACCACCAGGACCGACGGCCAGTGTCTCGCCGAACTGCTCGGCATCGACCCCGCCGTCCTGGCCGGGGTGCCGAACGCCGACCGCACCGACCAGCGCGACGCCCGCGCCGCCAACACCGCCCTGTGGCCGGCGACCTGGGGCAGCTTCCTGCAGACCACCCTGTACCCGATCGTGCCGCCGCAGGCCGTGGCCGACACCCGCGACTTCTTCCTCCGCCACGTCAGCGGACGCGGCCCCGTCCCGGCCGTCCGGGTCGGCCGGCAGCCCTACGGCATCCTGCCGACCACCGCGTTCAGCAAGCTGGCCTGGCCCGCGGCGCAGGCCCACCGCACCGCCCTGCACCGGCTGTTGAGCGCGGCACTGGCCGACTGGCGGACCGCGGCCGAGAAGGTCGCGCACCTCGGCGGTGGCGACCCCGACCCGCACCAGCGGCTGCTGGACATCCTGGCGCTCCACCCCACCTCGGCCGAGTACCACCAGCGGTACGCACAGAGCGTCGAGGACGTCTTCAACCGGGAGAACCTCGGCGGCCTCGGGGACACCGTGCTGCCCGCGCTGGAGGACCGGCTGCACATGCCGCAGCCGATCCGCGCGCTCCTGGCCCGGCTCGGCTACCAGGTGCACCCGCCGGAGCGCCCTGACCCGGCGCTGATCCGCCGGCTGTTCGCCGGGACGCAGCACCCGCTGCTCGCCCCACTGGTGGACGACCACCCGCTCTCCGAGACCGACCCGGTGCACGCCTCCACGGCCGGCCCCGACCCCGCGAACTACCTGCACTGGCTGGTCCGGTACGGGCGCACCGACCTGGACACGGTGCGGCTGGAGAACGGCTTCGCCGGGAACCGCCCGCCGTCCGCGCTGCTGTACCTCCTGTTGCGGCACGCCGTCCTGCTCGGCTGGGAGGACGCCGGACGGCGCCTCGCGGTCGCCGCCGGACGCCCGGCCCCCTCCCCGGCCGACCCGCTCTTCGTGCACGTCCGCACCCAGCGGCCCGGGGAGCCGGCGGCGCCGGCGAGCGAGAGCCGGTACCGGCAGCTCTACGCCCCCGACCCGGCGATCACCCACAGCGAGGACCCGGACCTCCTGGTGCACCGGTTCATCCCCGGCGTGCTCGAATCGAGCCCGGCGACCGCGGCGCTCGCCGGGCAACTGCGCGCCGTCGAGCTGCTCGCCGACGTGCCCACCGCCCGGCTGGAGCGGGTGCTCGCCGAGCACCTCGACTGCGCGGCCTACCGGCTCGACGCCTGGCTGCTCGGGCTGGCCAACGAGCGGCTGGCCGAGCTGCGGTTCGGGACCGAGGGCACCGACGCGCCCAGCCCGGGCGTCCACCTCGGCTGCTACGGACTGCTGGAGGACGTCCGCCCACGCGCGTACCCGCTCGGGTCGGTCACGCTGGACCCGCAGCTCGCGACGGTGTTCGGGGCGGCCGAGATCCCGTACGACCCGGCCAACGGCGGCTACGTCCACGCCCCGTCACCCGGCCACGCCACCACGGCCGCCGTCCTGCGCGCCGGCTACCTCGCCAACGGGACGCAGGCCAACCCCGGCACGTTCGCGGTGAACCTGAGCTCAGGACGGGTCCGGATCGCCCTGGAGCTGCTCGACGGGCTGCGCGCGGGCCACTCGCTCGGGGCGCTGCTCGGGCGGCGGTTCGAGCGCGGGCTGCACGACCGCCACCCCGGCGTCGAACTGGACCGCTTCCTCCCGGCGCTGCGGCGCGCGTTCCCGCTGCGCGCGGGCAAGCTCTCCGAGGTGACGCCGCAGGGCCGGGCGGACATCGACGTGATCGAGGCCCGCAACGTCGTCGACGGGCTCGAACTCGTCCGCCGCGCCACCCGCCCGCCGGCCGCCCCCACCTACCCCTTCGGCGCCCAGGACATGCCGGAGGCCTCCCCCCGCGAGCAGGACGCGATCAACGCCGAGCTGCGGCAGCTGCTCGATATCCACGACGCGCTGGCCGACCTCGCCGTCGCCGAGAGCACCCACCAGGTGCTGCTCGGCAATGCCGAGCGCGCCACCGCGACACTGGACGCCCACGCCAAGGAGGGCTTCCCGCCGGACCCCGCCGTCGTGCGGACCCCCCGCAGCGGCGTCACCCTGACCCACCGGTTCGCCGTCCAGCTCACCGCGGGGCTCAACCCGAACGCCGGCGCCGCCCGGTTCCGCGGCGACGGCCCACGGGCCAAGGCCGAACCCGCCGTCAACGACTGGCTGCCCGGTCTGCTGCCGGCACAGAACGACGTGGCGGTCCGGGTCACCTGGACGGATCCGCTCGACGGACAGCCGCGCCACAGCGACGTCACCCAGTTCGACCTCGAACTGCAGCCCATCGACCTGCTGTGGACCCTGCGGCCGGCGCGCGAGACGGCGATGACCGATCTGGACGACCGGATCCTCGGCGTCGTCGTCGCGCGGGACAAGCCGCGCCCGGACGTCCCGCTCACCATCGAGTACACCACCCGGGTGGACCGCAAGGTCACCCTGTTCGAGGTGTCGCCGCTGGTCGAGGCGCTGCGTTCGCTGCTGACCACCTCCCGGCCGCTGCGGCCCACGGACCTGGTCCCGGCCTCGGGACCGGCCGGGGTCGACCGCTCGGCCGACGAGGCCGTCACCGTGCCCCGGGAGCGGCCCGCGGCCGTCCGCGCGGGCCTGGACGCCCTGCGCGCCCGGGTTGCCGACCACCTCGCCGCACTGACGGGGCTGTACCCGCCCGACCCGGCTCCCCCGCTCCGTGCGGAGGTGATCGCCCGGATCGACACGCTGATCGCCACCCACAGTCAGCTCGCCGGCACCGCCGGTCTGTTCGGCCTGCTGCGGAGCGGCTGGGCGGAGCTGGTCGAATGGCGCCGGGCGGTGTTCGCCGACGTCCTGACGGCAGTCGCCGTGGCGGCCACGCGGATGGCGCGTTCGCTCGCCGAGGCGGACGCGCTCATCGCCCGGTACGACGCGCTGCCGGCGTCCACCCCGGCCGAGGAGCGGTACCGGCTGCTGGAGCAGGCCGAACGGCTGCTCACCACCACGCCGACCAGCCCGCGCCCGTCGACCCCGGCCAAACTGCGCGTCATCGTCGCCGGCCGCAGGTCCGCGTTCGACTCCCGGTTGCAGGGGCTCCTGCGCCTCGCCCGGACCACCCGCACGACGCTCGCCGCCCTGCTCGCCGACGTCCGGGCGCAGCTGCCGCTGACCGCCTTCGACCCGGTCGGCCTGGATCTGACACCGTACGAGGACCGGATCGTCGAGCTCGGCCGCGACCTGCTGGCCCGGGCGCGAGCGCTGCAGACGGACCTCACCGGGCGGCTCGCCGCCGCCGACACCGCGCTCGCCGAGTACGACGCGGCGGCCACCGACCCCGACCGGGTCCGGGCCGCCACCGCGGCGCTGGTGGCGATGCTCGGCGAGGACGTCCTGGTGGTGCCCGAGTTCACGCCCTCCGACCAGCTGGCCCAGGACTGGAAGCGGGCCCGCGCCGACAGCCCCGCGCTGGTGAAGCACCTGACGGACGACTTCGGCCGGGACTTCCCGGTGGACGACTGGGTCCACGGCATGGCCCGGATCAGGGAGAAACCGCGGCTGTGGGAGAAGGCCGTCGCCCTGGGCGACGCGCTGCGCGGGCCCGGCGGGCTGCTGGGCAACATCCCCGGCTGGCAGGAGCCACAGCTGACCCCCGTCCAGTTCCCCTACCGGCAGGGTGACCACTGGCTGGCGATGGAGTTCCGGACGGGCACCCGGATCGATGAGGACCGGCTGCTGTTCACCGCCCACTACGCCTCCGAGCCGCTGCTCGGCCCCGCCCGGCGGTGCGGGATGCTGTTCGACGAGTGGACCGAGGTGGTGCCGGCCGCACAGGAGACCACCGGGATCGCGGTGCACTACGACGGCCCGGACTCCGAACCCCCGCAGACCATGCTGCTGGTCGTCCCGCCGGCCCGGACCGGCGCCTGGGTCTGGGACGACCTGGTCGCCGCCGTCCAGGAGACCTTCGACCTGGCCAGGGTCCGGGCCGTGGAACCCGGCCACCTCGACGGCACCGCCTACGCCCAGTTCTTGCCGGCCACCGTCCTGTCGGCCACCCGGCAGCCGATCACCATCAGCACCGATCTCGCGATCGCCAACCTGCGAGGGAAGGCCCGTGGCTGAGCCCCGAATCGAGAACCTCCGCGAGGCACTGGACAACCGCCGCGCGCCCACCGTCGGCCTGTGGAACCGCATCGAGGGCAGGCCGCGCACCACCGACTTCGCACGGGCGCTGCGCGCCGAGGTACGCGATCCGCTGTGGATGCTCACCCGGCAGTGGCAGATGGGCGAGTTCCGCGGCACGGACGGCGGTTCGCCGGTCACCGCCACCTACTCGGTGGTCGCCACCCCGCCCAGCAGGTTCCGGCCCGCCGACGGCGCGGTGGAGGCACTGCCCACCGACCGGCCGCTGGAGGCGCTCGCGGAGCGGCGTCCGCTGCCCTTCGCGTTCGCCGCCGACCGGATCTCCTTCGACCTGCGCCTGGCGATCGGGCGCCGTTGGATGAAACTGGTCGGCAGCACCCCGATCCTGCTCGGCCTGGGCATCCGCCAGAAGTACGTCGACCGCTACCCCGTCGCACTGCCCGACCCCCGGGTGGACGCGGACTCCCCGAGGGTGGCGCACCCCGAGGTCTGGTCCGCCCTGCAGACGGTGGCCGGGCGCCGGATGGACGGCTACGAGTTCTACCTCGCTCTCGAACAGGGACGGCCCGCGCACGACGGGATCGACGGACTGCTGGGCCCGCAGCGCGAGGCGCTGGCCAAGCTGGCCCGGCGGCTGACCGCCTGGTTCGACGCACTGATCGACCAGCCGGCCGAGGACCCGGCGACCCACACCGGCAACACCGCCTGGGATCCGGCGCGCCTGGAGCACCGCTTCTCGGTCGCGGCCGGAGCGGGCGGCGGGGCGGAGAAGGTCCTCACCGCCCAGGAGTACCCGGGCGGCACACTGGACTGGCACGCGTTCTCCGTCGACCCGGCCGGCCCGCTCGGCGGGGCCGCCCCGCCGCCCGCGCCGCTGAACCGCACCGTGTTCCCGGCCCCGGTCCGGTTCTCCGGCATGCCGCTGCCGCGCTGGTGGGCGGTCGAGGACGGGCGCACCAACTTCGCCGCCGTACGGCCGGACAGCACCGACCTGGCGCGGCTGGTCTTCCTGGAGTTCGCGCTGGTCTACAGCAACGACTGGTTCCAGGTGCCCTGCGACCTCCCCGCCGGGACGGTGGCCTCGATCCGCGGGCTGGCGGTGACCGACGTCTTCGGCCGCAAGCTCTGGATCACGCCCGCCGGGGCGGGTGACGACGCCGCCTGGCAGCGCTGGTCGATGTTCACCCTCGACACCATCGGCGACGCGTCCGTCCCGGCGGACACCGACCTGCTGCTGCCGGCGAGCGTGCCCAAGGTCGCCGAGGGGCCGGTCCTGGAGGAGGTCACGCTGGTCCGCGACGAGAGCGCCAACATGGTGTGGGGCGTCGAGCAGACCGTCCGGCTGGCCACCGGCGAGCCCCGGCGTGGCAGCGAGGTGGCCGCCGAGATCCTCGCCCACCGGCTGGCCCTGCACCCGCCGGCGGAGCCGCCACCGGCCGCCGCGCCGGTCCGCTACGAGGCGATGAACACCGTCCCGGAGAACTGGATCCCGTTCATCCCCGTCCACGTCCCCGGGCAGAACCGTCAGATCCGCTTGCAGCGCGCGGCCATGCTCGGCGTCGTCGACGGCGAGCCGGTGCCGGCCCGCACGGCCCTGCTGCGCGAGGGCTTCGACCAGGGCCGCGCCTACTTCGTGCACGAGGAGGAGGTGCCGCAGACCGGCACCGGGATCACCTCCTCCTTCAACCGCACCCGCTGGAGCGACGGCCGGGTCTCCCTCTGGCTCGCCACCCACCGCCGCACCGGCCGGGGCGAGGCGTCCAGCGGGCTGGCCTTCGACTTCCTGGAGGACACCGCGCCCCCGCCGGGCGCCGCCGGCTGAGGCCCCTGTCCATCGGGGACCGCTGCGTCCCGCCCCCGGCGCAACGGCGGCGGGGGCAGGACGGGGACGGACCAGCGGATTTTCCAGCGGCGGGGCCGCATCGGCCCGGGAGTCGGCCGATGCTGAAGGCGCCGTCCGGTGGGGGCGGGGAGTCGGTGGCCTCGGCGTCGGTGACCGGGGCGGTGCGGCCGACCAGGTCCGCCAGGTCGTCGCCCTCGGCACCGAGCTGGCCAAGCCGGCCCGGCGGGCTCAGCGGAAGTCGTCGGCGTGGTCGGCGGCCCACTGGGCGTAGGTGTGGGCCGGGGCGCCGGTGATCTTTTCGGCGATGGCGGAGGTCACCGCCGCGACGCCGTCGGCGGCGGCCCACTGGCTCACGATCGCGTCGGCCACGACCGGGTGCATCGTTCTGGCGACGTCCGCGCGGGCCTGCTCGTCGGAGATGTGCTCGACCCGGATGTGACGGCCGATCGCCTCGCCGATGTGCTCGACCTGGCGTTGCAGGGTCAGAGACTCGGCCCCGTGGACGGTGTACGCCTGGTGCGAGTGGCCCGGTTCGGTCAGGGCGGTCACCGCCAGCGCCGCGATGTCCTTCTCGTGCACCGGTGCCGACTGGGCGAACGGACGGGGAAGGCGGACGACGTTGTCGGTGCGGATCGATTCGGCCCACCAGGTGCGGGTGTTGGTCGCGAACGTCCCCGGCCTGAGGAACGTCCAGTCCAGGCCGGAGCGTTGGACGGCCTGCTCGATCGTGCGGTTCAGCCGGGCGACCGGGTGGTCGGCGTCGGGGTCCAGGACGACCGCCACCGACGAGAGCAGGACCACCTGCCGGATCCCCGCGGCTGCGGCCGCCGCGGCGACCTCGTCGATGTCGTAGGGCTGCCGGGGGTCGAGCATTCCGTACAGGAACACCCTGTCGGCGCCGTCGAACACCGCGGGCAGCGTCTCGGGACGCCCCAGGTCGGCGACGACTGCGTCGTACCCGGGCGTCGGGCCCGCGACCGGGACCCTGCTGACCGCTCTGACCTGCTCACCGGCGGCCAGCAGGCCGCCGGCCACGTGACGACCGACGTTGCCTCGGGCGCCGAAGACCACTGTCGGCATGATGGGACCTCCTGCTTGTCGTGGACGTGAAGTGCCGTATGGGCACGAATGGTTGTCGATCACCGGTCAGGGCCGGATGTTCTCCAGGTCCGCCAGGAGGCCGGGGTGCCTCGGCTCCCAACCGAGCGCCTGCCGGGTACGGGTGCTGGACGCCGGCTGGTCGGCCTTGAAGATCGGGCCGAGCGGGCCGTACGTCTCCTCCGGCACCGACTCGACCGGAACACCCAGCCGTCGGCCGATGACGGCCGCGATGTCCCGCACCGCATCCCCCTCGTCGGCCACGGCGTGCCAGGCGGTACCGGCCTGCGCCCGCTCCAGGGCGAGCCGGAAGAGGACGGCCGCGTCGAGCGCGTGGACGGCGGGCCAGCGCTGGGTGCCGTCGCCGGGGTAGCCGGAGATCCCGCTCCGGCGTGCGATGTCGGTCAGCAGGCCGGCGAACCCGCCCGCGCCCTCGCGGTGGACCGTGCGCGGCAGGCGTACGGACGTGCTCCGGACCCCGCGGGAGGCCAGGCCCAGGATCGCCGTGACCGTGCGACCGCGGCCGCCGACCGGCCCGTCGGTCGGCACCGGGTCGGCCTCGGTGGAGGCACGGCCCGGCACCCAAGGCGTGCCCGAGACGGTGACCAGGGGACGGTCGCTGCCGACGAGTTCCTCGCCGAGGGTGGTGAGGGCGGCGGTCTCCTCGGCGACGTTGCCCGCGAGGGCCTCGGGGCTGCTGAAGTCGTTGCCGAAGGCCAGGTGGACCACCCCGTCGGCCCGGGCGGCGCCGGAGCGCAGGACGTCCAGGTCGGCGAGGCCTCCCCGCAGCGGCTCGGCGCCGGCCGCCTCGGCGGCCCGTGCGGAGGCCTCGGAGCGGGCGAGCGCGAGGACGGTGTGGCCGTGGCCGAGGAGTTCGGCGACGACGGCGGAACCGATCAGACCGGTGCCGCCGGTGACGAAGACGCGCATGGAAAACCCTCCACAAGCGATGGGACTCTTGTCCCATCACCATACAGCGTGACGGGACAAGAGTCCCATCACCACGGGACAAGGGTCCCGTCGCATATGCTGAACCCATGGGTCGATGGGAACCAGGTGCGCGTGAACGCCTCGTCGTGGCCGCGGTCGACCTGTTCACGGAGCAGGGGTACGACGCCACGACGGTCGCGCAGATCGCCGAACGCGCCGGAGTCACCAAGAGCACCTTCTTCCGGCACTTCCCGGACAAGCGCGAGCTGCTGGTCGCCGGGCAGGAGACGCTGTGCTGGCTGCTGGCCGAGGGGATCGCCGACGCGCCCCACACCGCCAGCCCGCTCGAGGCGGTCGCCCTCGGCCTCGAGCGCGCCTCGACCGCCATGGGCCCCGGCAGTCGCGAGCTCGCCCCCCGCCTGAAGGCGGCCGTCGCCGCCAGCACCGAGCTCCAGGAACGCGACGCCCTCAAGACCGTCGGCCTCGCGGCCGCGATGACGACCGCTCTGCTCGCCCGCGGCGTGCCCGGTCCGACCGCGGCCCTCGCGGGCGAGCTGGGCGTCCTCGCTTTCAAACGGGGGTACGCCGAGTGGGCCGAGGACGACCGTGGCACCGAGAACGGGCTCGCCCGGTGCGCCCTGGCGGCCCTGGACGAACTGCGTGCCGCGAGCGCATCACTGGGCTGACCGGACGGGCACCGTCCGGCGCCGGTGCTGTGGACGGAAAGCGTCACCTTGCGGGTGTGGTGGCCGGCCAGCAGGTCGTGCGGGTAGCCGAGTTCGATCCGGCCGGCCTCGTCGAGGCGGTCCGACCGGGAGGCGCTGAACTCGACCTTCAGGGCGACCAGCGGGGACCAGCCGCGCAGGTCGGCGACCGCCTGCATGCGCGAGACCTTCCAGGCCTGGGCGTTGGAGACCGCCACGTACAGGACCGTGCCCTGCCGGACCAGGGTGGGCCCCCTTGATCTGCGGGTCGCACCGATTGTCGCGAAGCCTTGACACTGCGTCGCAGGCTGAGAACCCTGGTGCTGTACTCCAGGGACGCGAGGGGCACGGCATGCCATGGGTCGACGAGAGCGGACGCCACCGGGGTTTCCCGGCGGCGGTGCTGGCGGACGGCAGTGAGCCGGCGCCGTTGCCGGACGGGCGCACCACGTGGTGGCTCTACAACGGTGCGGACGGTCCTCGGGCCGTTGCGGTGCGCGGTGGTTGCGGCTGCGGCTGGCGGGGTGAGCGGGTGCACCTGTTGGACTTCGGTGACGACGCGGCGACCGAGGCGGTGGGCGAGGCCACCGGGCCGTTCGCGGACTGGGAGTGGCACGTCGACCTGGCCGAGGGCGTGGTGCCGCGCGAGGTCGAGGAGCTGGTCGCGGCACTGGTGGACCGGATCTGCGACCTGACGGAGAGCAAGCCGTACGCCGCCGCCCGTGCGGCCGCCCGGTTCGAGCGCGCCGCCGGTTCGACCGCGCTGCTCGCCGGCCGCAAGGCCCGCAGCAACCTGATGTCCTGGGAGTACATCGGCCGCGCCTTCGGCTGCGGGCCGGAGGAGGCGCTGGAGCGGTTCGGCGAGACGCTGCCCGACGTCGACTGGGGTGATGAGGTGTAGGTCGTCAGTCGTCACGCGTCGGACAGGCGTCGGACAATGGCTGTCCCACCAAGCGGGTGCCCGCGTCACCACGACGGGCACCCGCTCCTCAACACCCCCGGTCCTGCCCGGACCGGGCTCCCGCCCCGATGCTGCCGCACCCCTGCCTGCGCGCGCCAGCCCCACTCCCCGAAGGGGTGACAGGTGCCAACCCTTCCGATTCCTCCTGCTCCGCGAGGAGCCCGCCTTCAACCAGTACTGGGCCTTCCACGCGGTCGGTTCGGTCGCCGACCCCGTCGGGCCGGGGAACGTGCGGCTCGACACGGTGCGGCGCCTGCGTGCGTGCCGTCCCGCACGTCCGCAGGGCAGTCACCGCGTCCGGGCGCTGACGGCGGTCCTCAGGCGGCCGGACGGCGCGGCGGGCTGACGGTCCGTCGCACCGGGTGGCGGGCCCTGATGACCGGCGTCCTACTCGGGGCAGGGAGCCCTGGACGAGCAGCCTGCCCCGAGTCCTACCTCGGCACCGTCACCGCAGCCGCTCTCGCCATCTGGCTCCGCACATGATCGCCCGAACAGCTCCGCCCAGTACTCCCGTGAGAGTTCTCCGTTGGGCCCCGCTCACCAGGTCACGGGCAGTGACCGCATCCCGTAGATGAACGACTCGGTACGGAACTCGCGCTCGCCGGTCAGCCGCAGCCCCGGCAGCCGGCGGAACAGCGTCTCCAGGGCGATCTGGAGTTCGGCGCGGGCCAGCGGCTGGCCCAGGCACTGGTGCACGCCGAAGCCGAACGCCAGGTGCCGCCGGGCGTCCCGGTCCAGGTCCAGCTCGTCCGTCGCCCGATGGCCGGCGCCGCCGAACACCGCCTCGTCCCGGTTGGCGGTGGAGAGCATCGCCATCACGCCCTCCCCGGCCCGGACGGTGACGCCGCCCAGCTCCACGTCCTCCAGCGCCACCCGGGGCAGGCCGGTGTGCACGATGGTCAGCAGCCGCAACAGCTCCTCCACCGCGCCCGGCAGGGTGGCCGGGTCGGCCAGGCCGGGGATCTGCTCGGGGCGCTCCAGCAACAGCGCGGTCGACAGCGAGATCATGTTCGCGGTCGTCTCGTGCCCGGCGATCAGCAGCAGCACGCCCATGCCGGCCACGTCGTCCGGAGTCAGGTCGTCCCGCGCCGCGAGTCGGCTGAGGGCGTCGTCCTCCGGCTGTGCGCGCTTGCGGGCCGTCAGGTCGCGCAGGTAGTCCCGGACCTCCTCCTGGGCCTCCCGGAGCTGCTCCACCGTGCTCTCCCGGCTGAGCATCGTGCGGCTCAGGCTCTGGAAACGGTCGTGGTCCTCGTACGGCACGCCGAGCAGCAGGCAGATCACCAGCGAGGGCACCGGCAGCGCGAAGTCGGTGACCAGGTCGGCCGCGGTCCGGCCCGCGGTCATCCGGTCCAGTACCTCGTCCACGATCCGCTGGATCTCCGGGCGCAGCGCCTCCACCCGCTTGACCAGGAATTCCCCGGTGATCATGCGGCGCTGGCGGGCGTGCTCGGGGTCGTCGAGCCGCAGGAAGTCCGGATTGTCGGTGATCAGCTTGCGAGCGCCGGCGACCAGCAGCGGGAAGGCCGGGTGGCGTATGTCGGCACTGAACCGGCGGTCGGACAGCACGGTGCGGACCTCGGCGAAGCCGGTGACCAGCCAGCAGAGGTCGCCGTCGGGCAGCTCGGCCCTGGTCACCGGCCCGGTGGCGGCGGCCTCGGAGTACGCGGGCGGCGGACCGAACGGGCAGCCGCTGGAGTGCGGGGCCGGCAGCAGCGGGACGGCGGGGGCGGTGGGTGTGGCGGTCACGGCGGGGGTCTCCTCATGTCGCGGGGGTCCTCGTGGGGCTGTCGGGGGTGCAGGGAGTCCCCGGCGGCCTGTGGGGCCGGCGGCGGGGCCGGTCAGGCCCCGGTCTGCGCGGGCTGGTCCTCGGTGACGGTGATCGCCCGACCCGGGCAGAGGTCGGCGGCCAGTCTGACGTCGTCGAACTGCTCGGGCAGCAGCGCGATCTGACGAAGCCTCACCAGACTGTCCCGGTCGTCCTGGTCGAAGACCTCGGGGGCGTTCATCACGCACATGCCGGAGCTGCAGCAACGGTCCCGGTCTACGCTCACCTGCATGTCGGGCACCTTTCGCCAGGGCGGCGCCGGCTGCCCGGCGGCCGCCTCTCGTTGTCACGGTCAACCTAGCCGTCGCCGGTCCGTTCACGGAGGGGTACGGTGGCCGGATCGAGAACGGCTGATTCGGCCCCTGTGTGTGAACCCCCATTGCGGCGTCATGCGTTTCAACCGACGGTACTTCGCCGGACGGGTCGGCGGACCCGGCCGTGCGGACGGCCTCACGAGCCTTCGGCGGTGGCCAACTCCCGCACGGAGGGCACCGTGTCGGCCTCGGCGGCGCTCTTGTCCGGCCGGTAGCGCACCACCCGGGCGAACCGCAGGGGTCAGCCCGGCGGGGTAGCGGGGGCTGCGCTGGAGGCCGTCGAAGGCGACCTCGACGACCGGTTCCGGCCGGACCAGCACCGTCCGGACCAGCACCGTCCGGGCGTCCCGTGCGGTCTCCCGGGCGGGCAACTCGGCGGTCTGCCAGGCGAGCGTCCGGTCGGTCAGCCCCTTGAAGGTCTTGCCGAGCATCACCCACGGGCCGAGCCCCGGCTCGCCCGCCGCCCGGGCGGTCGGCGAGGCCCCAGGACGGTCCCGAGGCGGTCGCACCACCAAGATCCACCTGAGCGCGGAGGGCGGCTTCCGGACATTGTCCCTGGTCATCACGCCGGGACAATGCGCCGACTGCACCCCGTTCGAGCCGTCATGGACAAGAGTCAGCCCTGACCCCGGACCGGGGCCGAACAGCCCCTCTACGTAAGCCTTCTGGGCTGGCGCCCACAAGACCGGTACGCTGCCGTGGATGGCCTGTGCCGTCGTCGATGCAGGGGGATCGCACATGTCGAACACCATTGTCCTGCTCCTCTCCATCGGCCCGCTCGCCATGGTCCTGGCGATGATCGCCGCGCACGGGTTGGGCGAGAGCAAGGACGCCTACACCGGGGTGGTCACCGGCCGGGGGGTGAGCAGTTCGACCGGTACCTACGGCCCGACGGGCCACTACATGATGCACATCCGCACCGACGAGGGGCGGGAGCTCAGCATCGAGGTGAACGGCCGGACGTATCGGTCGCTCGCCGTCGGCGACCGGGTGGTCAAGGAGTGGGGTAGGCGCTGGCCGGAGCGGTCGGAGTAGTCGGAGTAACGGAGCGAACAGCTCTGCCGCACCGTCCGGCACGCCCTCGCCGCCCGCGACCACCTCACGGCCCTGTACCAGGCACTCGGCTTGCCCGAAGGCCCGCAGGCACGCCGACCGGACGCGGGTCGCACCGGGACACCGCAGACCGCGCGCGGCTCGCGCCTTCGCGGCGGCGGGCGGGGCGGGCGCGGCGATGGAGGTGAGCGCGGCCGCACCACGCTGGGTCCAGCCGCTGGTTGAGGCTGAGCTCACAGACCCGTTCGCGTTCGTCTTCCTGATCCCCACCTGACGCCTCTCCACCGCGGCTCGGCTGCCGCCGAAAACCGGTGGGCCGAGGGGTCTGTCCGCCGACATACTGGGGCGGTTCCCCATTGCCGGAGGAGGTGCGCCCGTGGAGGTGCCAGGGTTCACCGCGCTGGTGACCGGATCCGGGAGCGGGGGGCCGGATGCCCTGCGAGCCGTCAGGGCGGTGACCGGGCTGAGCCTGTGGCACAGCAAGCTGCTCCTGGGCAGCGCCCCTGCGGTGGTTCTGGAGGAGGTTCCGTTCGACGTCGCCGTCGGGGCGGCCCGGCGGTTGCGGGAGGCGGGTGTGCCCGCGGCCGTCCGCTGCACCTGGTGCGACAGGACGGCGCCCGGGGACGAGACGCCGCTCGACCCGGGCCCCTGTGCGTCCCGCTACTGGCCGTCGGCCCATTGCCAGGCGAACTCCCTCACAAGCTGTGCCTGCAAGTTCTGCCGCACCTACGGGCCGACCGGCCTCACCCTCTGAACCCCTGGCACTCCTGAAAGCAGCAAGGGGCCAGAGGGTGAGTACGGGTGGGCCGGGGCCGTCACGCAGGCGGCCAGCCGTGGTGGACCAGGCCGCCGGGATCGGTGAGGGCGCCGCGGATGCCGGCGGCGGGGTAGGGGATCAGGTCGTCGGGCAGGCCGTCCTCGGTGAACCAGCGCAGGTCCAGGCACTTGTCGGGTTCGCGGTTGACCGGCTCCCCCTCCCATTCGGCGGCGAGGTAGAACAGCCCCAGGCGCAGGATCGCCGGGTCCTGGCGGTGCAGGACGGTGTGGGCGAGGTGGAGGTGGGCCGGGTCTACCGTGATCCCGGTCTCCTCCTGCAGTTCGCGGGCGGCGCCGTGGGCGGGCTTCTCGCCGGGGTCGAGTTTTCCGCTGGGGGCGTGCCACTGGCCGTAGCCGTAGGGGCCGCCGCGCTGGGACAGCAGGACCTTGCCGTCCGGGGTGCGCAGGATGACGTGGACGTCCACGACGGGAAGCGGGGCGGGACTCGTGTCGCTGGTGCTCATGTTCTCTCTAACTCCCGTACGGGATTTTGGTGTTGATCGTCCGGGGTGGGACCTGTTCCAGGATGGCCCGTGCGGTCTGCTCGGGGGTCAGGTGGGTGGTGTCCACGGTGTGGAGCCGGTAGCCGAGCCGTTCGAGCACGGGGACGGCCTCCTGGTAGAGCCGCAGTTCGCGGGCGGTGGCGGCGGCGTCGAGTTCGAAGCGGTGCCGGGTGCCGCGGTGGGCGAGGCGGCGCTGCACGGTGTCGGGTCGGCGGTGAGGAGGACGGCAAGGTCGGGGACGTCCGCGCCCTCGTTGACGGCGAGGAGGAAGTCGGTGTCGACGCCGTCGGCGCGCTGGAGGACGAGGGTGGAGGGCAGGTAGCGGTCCAGCAGCACGGTGGTGCCGGCGGCGCGGCGGGGGCGGACGTCGGTGTCGAGCTGGTGGAGGCGGTCGGCGGCCACGGCCAGGGCGAGGGCGCGGCCTCGCATCGTCGCGGCGGCCGCGCGCACGGCCTGGCCGTAGGGGGTGGCGGAGGGCCCGGTGGCGGTGTGGACGGTGTGTCCGGCGGCCCGCAGGGCGCGGGCGGTGGCGGCGACGGCGGTGGACTTGCCCAGGCCGCTGGGCCCGTCCACGGTGAGCAGCAGTCCGTTCACGCGGTCACCTCGCGGCGGGCCGCGGCGGCGTTGCGGTGGTGCTGTTCGCGGGAGATGTCGGCGAGCCAGCCGTAGAGCCGGGCGAGGGGGACGTGGCCGAACTGCTGGCCGGTGGCGAAGTTGAACTCGTCGCGGCCGCGCATCGCCTCGTCGGCGCCGTGTGCGGTGAGGTCGACGTCCTGGTAGGTCTGCATGGCCTCCGGGTCCCAGCCCTGGCGGACGAGGTCGGCGAAGACGGGCGAGCCGGGGTAGGGGCGGAAGGTGAACGCGGAGGCGCGGAAGGTGCCGGGCAGGCGGTCGGACAGGGCCCAGAGCTCGCGGATGTGGGCGAGGGTGGCGAGGGCGTCGTCCGTGGTCTCGCCGGGGTAGCCGAGGATGAAGTACCCCTTCACGCCGATGCCCTTCTCCAGCAGCCGGCGGGCGACGGTGAGCGTCATCGCGGGGGTGATCCGCTTGTCCATCGCCTCCAGGATCCGGGCGGAGCCGGATTCGATCCCCAGCGCGACCTCGCGCAGTCCGTTGCCGCGCAGCCGCTCCAGGACGGTGTCGCTCTCGCGGTCGAGGACGTTGATGCGGCCGGTGGCGTCCCACACGTACCTCTCGCCGACGCGCTCGGCGGCGAAGGCGTCCAGGGCGGGGTGGATGACGCGGCGGGCGCCGAGGAAGAGGTCGTCCACCGCGCGGAAGGCCGTGCACCCGAAGTCGGCGTCGAGCCGGTGCATCTCGGCGATGATGTTCTCGGGGGTGCGGGTGCGGATGCTGACCTCGGGGTTCATGGAGGCGGCGGCGCCGCAGAACCCGCACTCGTAGGGGCAGCCGCGCGAGCACACCAGGTTGGCCTCGATGCGGCCGTCGGCGGCCCGGTACGGATCCTGGGCGAGGAAGCGGCGGTCGACGGCGAGGGCGTCGATGTCCGGGGCGAGCCAGCGGGCGGTGTCGCCACGTCGCGGGATGCCGCAGGCGGTGGTACCGAGCAGGCGGTCGCGCCACATCACCTTCGGCAGTTCGCGGCGCCGGTGGACGTCCCCGAGCAGGGCGGTGACCCGCATCTCGCCCTCGCCGACCACCAGGGCCTCCAGACGGGCGAAGCGCGGGTCGGCCAGGACCCGCCGCGGGTCGGCCTTGGCGTGGTGGCCGCCGGCCATCAGCGCGATCGCCGGGTCCAGGGCGGCGGCGATCCGCGCCGTCAGCTCGTAGGTCGGGGCGAGGAGGTTGAAGGCGGCCCAGCGCGGCCGCAGCGCGTTGACGATGTCGGCGGTGTGCCGGATGCCGAGTCCGTGGGCCTCGGCATCCAGGATCCCGACGTTGAAGCCGTGCGCGGCGACGTGGGTGGCGATGTAGCCCATGCCGAGGACCGGCAGCGTGTAGTCGTTGACGCGCGGGCGCAGGCCGTAGTCGCGCAGCGGGGCGTTGACGAACAGGCAGTCGAGGGCGCGGTCCGGGTCGGCGCCGGCGACCAGGTCATGGGCGGTGCGGGTCTGTTCCTCCGAGCTGATCGGTGCGGGCATGGGCCCCCCAGGTGAGTGTCGACAGGGTGAGGGTGTGCAGGTGGCGCGGTTCGTCGCCGGCCAGGTGGTGCCAGTGCGCGCCGAACAGGGCCTCGGTCTTCTTCGGCTTGTCGGCGGCGGGCCAGGGGTGGTCGGGGGCGATGCGGGCGGCCCAGGTGCGGACCGCGAGGTCGGCGTGCGGGTAGACGGAGAAGTCGCCGGTGAAGTCGGCGGCCGCCGCGGCCGCCGTCCAGGGCCCGATCCGCTCCACGCCCACGAGCTCGGCGGCCAGGGCCGGGGCGTCCAGCCGCTCCCAGCGGGCCCGGTGCTCCAGGTACGCGTTCGCGGCCGCGCGCAGCGCGGTGCGGTGGAACGTCGTTCCGACGGCGGCGAACTGCTCGTCGGTCAGGGTGAGGACGGTCTCGGGCGTCGGCGCGGTGTGCAGGGTGCGGTCGGGAGCGGGGCCGCGGCCGTTGTCGGAGGCGGGGCCGTTGCCGTTGTCGGAGGCGGCGCCGTTGCCGGGAGCGGGGCCGTTGTCGGGAGCGGGGCCGTTGTCGGGACCGTTGCCGGGGGCGGGCAGCTCGGTGCCGTGGGCCGCGCACCAGCCGCGATAGAGGCGCCGGGCCTGGTCGGCGCGGACGACCTGGCGCAGGACCGCCGTGGTGATCGCGTCCCACAGCCACGGGTTGGCCACCCGCACGCTCGGCCCGAGACCGCGCAGGCCGGCGAGGAGGGCGGGCGGGACGGTGCCGGGCAGCGACGTCGGGTCGGTGGTGACGAGGGCGGGCTTGGTGTCCTCCGTGCCGTCCACGCAGGCCAGGTCGAGGCCGTCGGGGGTGAGGGTGGCCAGCCAGCGGCCGTCGGCGGTGCGCAGGGGGCGCTGCCGGTGGCCCTCGGTGTTCTCCTGCCAGGCTGGGTGATCGGTCGTCAGGACGGTGTGCACGGGGCGCTCCTTGCCTAGGGTGCCGAAGTGGGCCGCCCCAGCTTGCCAAGTCCGGGCGGGCGCCGGGGCCGGTTCGGCCGGGATCCCGGCGACGTCGGGGCACCGGAGCGCGGGGATCCCGTCGGCATCGGGGCACCGGAGCGCCGGGGTCATGGGGCCGGGTGCTGCGTCACCGGCGCTCGGGCACGGGGTCGATCACGCCTGCGGCGGCGAGGCTCCGGTAGAGCGCGTGGTGCTCGGCGTCGGTCATCCGGCGCGAGTGCGCCGGTGCCTCGCCGCCGACTGGTGGGGGCCAGGCGGAGACCGGCGGGACCAGGTCGGAGGCGGCGTGGGCGGCGGAGCGGTAGGGGCCGCGCAGCATGAGGGTGGTCGTGCCGGGCAGCATGACGGCCCGGTGCACGAGCGTGGGCGCCAGGGTGTAGCTGCTGCCAGGGAGTTCGGTGGTGGTGACGGCCGGGCGCAGGTCGCCGGAGGTGAACGGGCCGTCGGCGCGGTCGTCGGCGCGGCCGTCGGCGCAACCGTGGGTGCGGCCGTCGGTGCGCAGGAAGACGGTGTGGAGGTAGCCGCCGGTCAGGACGCGGGCGGCGAACGGGTAGGCGTGGTCGTGCGGGAGCAGCTGGTTGCCGGGGCGGGGGTTGGTGTTGAGGCGGATCTCGTACCCGAGGTCGTCCGCCGTGGACAGGACGAGACGGTCCAGCAGCAGGGTGGTGCGGGAGGCCTCGTACCGCTCGGGGGCGAGGACGGTGGTGGTGACCAGGTAGGACAGGAGACCGCGGTCGGCGGCGAGGCGGTGGAGGACGTCGGACTCGGCGTGGATCCGCGGCAGGTCGGCGGCGCGCAGGTCGGGGATGTCCTCCAGCCGGGGTGCGGCGGCCCGGGCCGCACCGGTCGGGCGGGGGCCGGTGAGGCGCGCGTGGGCGTCGGCGGCGGCGGCCCGGTACTCGTCCGGGGTCAGCGGCGCGGTGCCCGGGGCCGGGGTGGGGGCCTGGGTGGAGGCCGGGGCGTGGGACGCGATGAGCTGCGCGCTGTCCGGGGAGCCTGTGAGCCGGGTCGTGGCACCGGCGTGCAGGAGGCAGACCTGGCCGGGGTCCAGGGTGCGCAGGTACTGGGGTTCGTCGTGGTCGACGTCGTCCCGGTCGCGGTAGAGGGCGAGTTCCAGGGTGCCGACGAGCGGGACGAGGGCGGTGGTGCGGTCGGCGGGCCAGGGCCCGGCGCAAGTGGTGCCGTCGGGGGAGGTGCTGTCAGGGATGGAGCTGTCGGGCAGGCGCAGGTGGATCGCCGGGTGGCCGTCGCGGGGCGCGGCGAGCAGGAGCAGGGTGTGGCCGGGGGCGGTGCGGGAGCCGGCCGCGAGGGTGCCGGGGTCGGCCCGGTCGAGCAGGTGCAGGGCCAGCTCGGTGGCGGGGGCGAGCCAGGCGTCGGTGACCAGGTGCTCGGGGCGGTCGGTCAGGGCGTCAGGGTCCAGGTCGGCCAAGCCGGCGGCGGCCAGGGGGTCGGCGGCCAGGGGGTCGGCGGCGGCCGGGGTGCACTGCGACGGGGTCATGGGCATGGTGATCTCCTCCGTGAGGTGGTGGCCGCACCGCAGGACCAGGGGCTCGTGGACCTCCGGCAGCGGGCGGACGTCCGTGCGGGAGGCCGTCATCGCGGCCCCCAGTTCCACGGGGCGGGGTGGGCACCGCGCAGGCAAGCGACGCGGTGGGCGGCCTGCCGGTGGGCGGCGGCGTCGAGGTGGGCGCGGCGCACCGTGTGCATCACCGCGGTGAGGACGACGACGTCACGCACGACCTGGTAGCCGGACCAGGCGCCGATGTAGGGGTGGTCCGGGAGCCGGCCCTCCCGCTCGTAGGAGAGGTAGGTGTCGGCATAGGTCCGGTGGTCCTCGCGCGGGCCGGTGAGCAGTTCGGAGCGCCAGCGGGCGGCGACCAGGTCCCACTCCCGGTGGCCACGCGTCAGCGGGCGGCGCAGCAGGAGGCCGACGTGGACGCCGTCGTCGTGGCAGGGGACCAAGCCGAGGGCGCCGAGGACGACGGTGTCCGGTGTCGGCCAGTCCAGGTAGTCCCACTCCTCGCGCAGCTGCGCCGTGTGCTCGCGCAGGAACCGGCGGGCGGCATCGTCGAGCGGGGCGTCGTCCAGTCCGTCGAGCAGGTGGGCGAACGGGTCGTGCTCCCTCAGCCACGGCGCCGACGCGGGGTCGATGCGGTGGGTGAGGGCGGTCACCCATGCGGACAGGGACGTGTCGGTGCTCGGCCTCCCGGGGTCGTGCCAGAAGGTGACGGCCCGGCCGTCGGCGGCCGGGCGGATGTCGGTGTACCAGGGAGAGGCGACGGGAAGCCGGTGCTGCCGCAGGAACTGCGCGCCCTTGACGAGCGCCCAGGCCTCGTCCAGGTCCGGGTGCACGATGGCGAGCGCGCGCGAGCGCGAGCCGAGCGACCACAGGTGGTTCGGGCTGTCGCTGACCAGCTCGGCCTTCGCGGAGTCGTCGCCGGTGGCCACGCAGGCCTGCGTCAGGGCCTCGTAGGAGGCCGCGATGTCCAGTCTGCGGGCCGGGCTGATGGTCCTGAGCAGCGTCTTGGTGCGCGTTCCGACGCTCACGGCGCAGTCCTCGGGTTCGGAGTGGACGGATGGAGGGGGAAGCGGCCCCGGGAGGCGGTGAGCGTGCACGCCCCGTGCGGGCGGGGCGGTGCTCTTCCGCCACCCGCCGCCGTGTCGCTCCAGGGACGGGTGTTCCGGACTCCGGTGGCACCGGTGTGCACAGGCAGCCGTGTGCGGAGGCGGCAGGTGCTACCGGAGGCCTACGAGGTGCCGGTCACGCCGGTATTCGGTCGCGCGCCGGCTGCCCGGGCAGCCGGCCCACGGCGGGCCGAGGCCGGAACTCCCGCACGAGCGCGTCCGCTCGCGGCGCCGCGACCCGCGGGTGGACCTGCTCGCCCACGGTGGCCGCCGGACGCGCCTGCTCGGGAAGCCCGATCTCGGCCCAGATCTCCTTGCCGCCCTCGGGGAGCTCTTCGACTCCGAACCGGGACACGACCGCCGTGACGAGCATCAGCCCGCGACCGCAGGTCGCCTCGTCGCCGGCCGACCGGTACTCGGGCCGGCCGAGCCCCGGGTCGGTCACGGACACCCACAGCACACCCGCGTCGTACCGCAGGCGGGCGGTCAGCATCACGTCCGGCCGCTCGCCGCCGCAGCCGTGCACGACGGCGTTCGTGCCGAGTTCGCTCAGCACGAGCTGCAGATCGTCCAGCACGGCGTCCTGCTGCCGACCGTCCAGGCCGAGCGTCGGCAGCGCCGTCCTCGCCCAGCGGCGGAGATCGCCGATCCGTTCCCGTTCGGCAGGGAACCGTGTCGTGATGGTGCGTGATCTCGGCTCCATGGGGGCGCCTCACTCGCTCGGGGTCGGGTATCTCGGGGCACCTCGTGGCACCCTGAGAACGGACACCTCGGGACTGGTCGCAGCGCGAAGTCACGGCGACGGTTCGTCCAACAGAACCGCTGCTCTTGAACATTGGCGGTACGTTGGGCCGTGTTGAGGTGCCTGATCAGTTCAACACCGGAGCGGTATCTCTCGGTACAGTCAGCATCACGGAATGTGGTTCACAAGGTTCACATCCGGATCTGGGGAGGGACCTATGTCAGCGTCCAACACTGCTCTCCAGCAGTTCATCAGTGGTCACGGATTGAAGCTGGACGTGGTGGCACGTGCGCACCGCGAGCAGGCGGCCGTCAACGGCGACCTCGGCACCGGGACGACGAAGTCCACGGTGTCGATGTGGTGCAGCGGCCACCGACGACCGAAGGCGCGCGCTGCCGAACATCTGGCCCAGGCGCTGAGCAAGATCGTGGGACGACTGGTCACACTGGACGAGATCGGGTACGGCGAAGCACACCCGCAAAGCCTTCCGACGCTGTCGACCGACCCGGTTGCCGCCACCACTGACCTCGGGAGGGTTCTGATGGACATCAACCGCCGAGACTTCCTCCAGCACTCCGTCTACGTCTCGGCCGCACTGGCCCTGCCACTCAGCTACGACCACGAGGCGGTCGACCGTACGCTGCGTGCCCGCCAACCCGGCGCCCGGGTCGGCAAGGCCGACGTGGCCGCCGTCCGGAACACCGTGCAGGTGTTCCGTGCCGCTGACGAGCAGTTGGGCGGAGGCCACGGCTTGACCGCGGCCACCTTCTACCTCACCGACGCGGCCACGCCGATGCTCAGCGGTCGGTACGAGGACGAGAAGGTGCGTCTCGACGCCTTCAACGCCGTTGCCGAACTCGCCTACCTGCTCGCGTGGAAGCACCACGATCTTCAGCAGGAAGGAGCTGCCCAGCGCTACTACCTCCTCGGGTACCAGCTCGCCTGCATCGCCGACTACCACGGCCACGGTGCGTGGATGCTCCGGGCACTCGCCCACCAGGCACTCAACCTCAAGCAGCCCGAGCACTGTGTGGCCCTCGCGGAGGAAGCCTTGCGCCGCGCCAACGGCCGTGTCGACGCCCAGACGTGGGCGATGCTGCTCATCACGAGCGCCCGTGCCTATGGCGCCACCCGGCAAGGCGGCAAGGCCGCGGACGCGCTGCTGTCCGCGGAGGACGCTCTCGTCAGGACCACCGATCCGGCCGCCGACTACGCGCTGGCCGCTGGACCGGCCGGCGCCACCATCAGCTCCCACACGGGTAAGACACTCTCGGAGCTGGGCGACCACAGGAACGCCGAGAAGCACCGCCGCGCCGCGCTGGCCGGCCGTGACCCGGAGAAGTACCGGCGAGTCCATGCGCTGACGCTGGGCGAACTGGCGAGCACCCTCGACAGCAGGGGCCAGATGGACGAAGCCGTGTCCACGTGGGGAGAAGCGTTGGACCTCATGGACGGCATCACCTCGAAGCGCAACACCGAGTCCATCCAGTCCATGCGCAACACCATGCGGCGGTACCAGGCACGCGGCGTACCCGGCGCCGCCACGCTGTCGGAACGCGCCCGGAAGGCTCTCGCCGCCTGACTCATCCGGACACGGCCGGAAGGAAGTTCCGAGGCAGGCACCTGGTTTCCGATCGGGCACGGCAGCGCAGAGCCGCAGGAACGCGAATCCTGTCCACCAGCGAGCCGAACCCCTGCCGCCCCAACCGCTTTCCTCGTGGCGAGGCCATGCACTTCGCCGACCGCGCCGCCGCTCTCGACGTGCTCGAGCAGGTGATCCACCAGAAGCCGAGGCCCGGTGACGCCGGGCAGAACATATCCCCGCGAGCGCGGGGCCGACGGCTGCGAGGGGCTGTCGTACCTCCTTGCCTGGGCCTTGGTGCGGTGGTCGCGGTTGGCGTGGTTCTTGAGCTATCCCCGCGTGCGCGGGGCCGACGCGTCGAGCGATGATCACGGACGACACCCCGGGCATGTTCTTCACGCACAAGGTCGAGTAGGGCGGGCCGCCGCTCATCCAGCTCTCGGTCCGGAGCACGTGGGAACGTCAGGTGGCGGCTCTGGGCGGGGCGGTGCTGAACGGCTGTGCGGTCCTGGACGTCCTCGCCTGGGACGAGAGCGTCACCCCGCGTCGCCCGGCGGGGGTGCGTGCCGCGTTGATCTGCGCCGACTACGACGTGGGCATGCACGGCTGGCGGGCCCACGCCGACAACCGCGACCTGCGCGTCGCCTTGGGCCAGCCCGTTCACCACAGTCTGGAGCCGCACCACCAGCCTTCCGCCCGTCACCTGACGAGTCGACCCCGACCCGACGAAGACCAGAACGGAGGACACCAGCACTACCCCGAGCCATGGAACCCGTCGTAGCGGCAGCAACACGCGACGACCCCGCCCGACACTCTCGGGAACAAGCCGGGGGAACCGATCACCTCATCGAGCAGCGATCACGGCTGACGAATCGGGGTGAATGATCACTCGGAACCTCTGTCGCGCGCCCCGCAGGGCGCCAATGCGACAATTGTGCCAGCATTGAAATAGTGGCCTCGTTAGGGCCGGTGACACGCAGGCATAATCAATAGATCATTCCGGGCGGTATGTCGTGAGCTCGGGCGGGCGAGTTTCTATCCGACTTTGGTTGGCCGGGCCTTGGCTGGATCGCGACGCCGACACCTAAGCTTCAGTCGTTGAAAAACCACCCCTGTCGCCCCGGGCTTTCTGCTCCGCTCCCCACGCTCGACTTTGAAGCTTGGTGGCAGTTTCACATGAGAAGGGGATCTGATATGAAGATTTCCGCTCATCGTTTCCGCGAGTCAATGGGATGGATCGCAAAAAGACGCGAAGCGCTGTTTGTGTTCGGTACCGTTGTCGTGGGAGTAGTCGGACTTGGGCTTGTCTTGTCTGCTCCCTTTGATGATTCGGCCCGCATCGGACTGGGTTCCGCGTTGATCACGGGCCTAATCGTCGGTATTGCTGTCGCCGCGATCGAGCGAGGCATCGAGTCCCGCCGAGTGGCGGCCGAGCGTAGGCGCGAAGAGGAACAGCGCGAGGCAATGTTCGAGGTGGCGCGGAACAGGCTTGGTCACCTGATCGCGGCACATACTTGGACCTATTGGAATCTGCTCCTCGAATACCGGGACGACCCGAAGTTCGTCATGAAGCCGCCGACGGGATTCCGGAATGACGATGTACGCGATGTCCACCGGACTCTGCAGTGGCTGCGAGAAATAATGGGCGCCGACCAGCGCTGGTGGCAGGACACCGATCTCCTTGAGACAGCCGATGCACTGTCATTCGTTGCGGTTGATCTTCTTGAGAGAACGGGGTTTCCGGAAACCCTGCGAGAGGAGGACCCTCGTTTGCAGTCGCTCGCACTTGCGCGAGAGCGCACCGTGGAACGACTCACAGGTATCGCGCAGCGTCTTGCCGAAGCAGGCGACTCCCAACGTGCATTTCTAATCGATGGTCAGCTCGAATTTTTTCTATCACCCGATCTTCCCATGGCCATCTATGCCCCTACCCTTGACCTGCTAGAGACCAAGGATGGGATTGCGTGGCTTGATCGCCCCTTGTCTCCGATGCGAGACGAGGTCGGCTGGATCGTCGACCAGCTTCGACCTGACCCAATTGCCGTGAACGAATACGGTGAGCCCGCCACCCCCGGTGCACCGAATCCAGCTGAATACCGCTGGGGCGGCCTACTCGATGATGGCGAGGAGGGAGCGCTTGCGTGGGATCAGAGGTTTTCTCCGGGCTCGTGGCTTCGGCGCATCTTCGATAGGGCAGGCAAGGATCTTCCGGCAAGATTCGGACTTGAATCTCGGGGGGCTCTACCGAATTTACCGTGATAGCGGTGACGTTTACTTGATGGCAGGGCTTTCCCTTTGAATGTGGACATCCTGGACAGATCTGGTGGCGCAGGGTGTCGGGGGTGAACCCGGCGGCGACGTCGGTGTGGCCAGTGTGCGCCTCGGCCCAGACGTCGGCGAGGATATCGAGCAGGTCGGTGGTGTGGCTGGCGCTGCAGGGCGATGGCGGGGCTCATGTGGTCCTTCAGGCAGCTGGCGGGAGAGCGGCGGCGTGGTCGGTGTCCAGGTACTCGGTGACGCAGGGCACGGTGCGGTGGGCGTGCGGGGCGTCGGCGATGTCGTTGAGGGAGCGGACGAGCCGTTCGGAGTGGACATCGGGCAGGTGGGCGAGGGCGCGGCGGGCTGCGTCGGTGCATGTTGTCCTACCCGCCGAGCCGGGGACGTGAAGCCAGGCTGCTGCGGTGTGCGGCGCGCCAGCGAGGCCGAACCGCATGTCCCCATGTCGAGGCTGTCACCGGTGTGCCAGCTGTCCAACGCCGCATCCATCGGATTGCCCGAGGCCGCCCGGAACTTCGCGTTGCGCCGTAGGCTCTGGGAATGGTGAAAGCTGGAGCGTCCGCCTACCGTGGGTTGATCCTCGACTTCTTCGGTGTCCTGACCTTCAATATGGTCGAAGTGATCTCCGCGTTCGAGGGCCGGGAAGGGATTGCCCGCGGGACCTTCCTTCGTGCCTGGGCCGATCCTCGAGGGCAGGAGCTGTTCCGTCAGCTTGAACTGGCCCGCATCTCCCAGGTGGACTGGAACAACGGGTTCGCGGCCCTGATGGGTGTGGCGCCGGACAACCTGATGGCCCGGTACCTGCACGATGCCTTCCCGGCTTACCCAGTCGTCGAAGTCGCGCGGCAGGCCCGGGCTGCCGGGGTCAGGACGGCGGTGCTGTCGAACAGCCTCGGGCGAGAGCCCTATGACCCCTACGCCGGGTTCGACCTCGTCGGCTCGTTCGACGAGGTGGTGCTGTCGGCCGAGGTTGGTCTGCGCAAGCCGGACCCGGCGATCTTCCGCCTCGTACTGGACAGGCTCGGCGTGTCGGCGGAGGAGTGCCTGTTCGTCGACGACAGCGAGCAGAACTTGGCCACCGCAGCCGAGCTCGGAATCACCCCGGTGCTCGGGCTGGACGAGAAGGTGGTGGCCGGCCGGCTGCGCGAGTCGCTGCGCCTACCTGGCCTCTTCTAGGAAGTCGCGGACCGGGCGGTAGGCGGTGTGCGGCGCAAGCTTGTCGCGCAGGCCCTTGAGCTGGGAGGCCGACCGGGCGGAGTCGACGGAGCCGAGGCAGACGGCCGCGCGGCGGCCGGTTGCGACGGCCGCGTCGAGGTCGTCCTGCGCGAGATGAGCCTCCGCCGCACGGGCCAGGTAGATGGCGTGGCTGCGGGGGAACTCTTCGTCTCCCGGGTATGCCCGCATGCCGGCCTCGAAGCGGCGCAGTGCCTCGGCCGGGTCGCCGAGGTCGAGCGCCGAGGATCCGGCGATCATCTCGATCTCGCCGTAGGTCACCCAGTACAGGAAGTCGGGGTCGTCGTCCCTGGACCCCTTGTCCAGGGCGGCGTGCGCCAGGTGGAGCTGGTGCCCGGTCGCCGTCCTCGCCCCGGTCTTCGACAGCGCGCGGGCGGTGCGGGCGGCGAGCATGGCCTCCATCCGCGGGGTGCCCTGTCCCCGCACTGCGGCCCGGGCTGCGTCGAGGAGGTCCACCGCGCGGTGGGCCTGGCCGGGCGTGGAGTAGCACTGCACTGCCGCGAAGGAAAGCGCGTAGGCGCCGCCGATGACGTCGTCGGCTTCGGCGGAGGCCCGCAGGGAGGCGTCGAAGTAGCGCTGCGCGGTGCCGGGACGTCCCTGGTCGAAGCTGCACCACGCCACCTGCCGGGCGGCTTCCGAGGCGATCCGGTACAGCCGGGTGGAGGCGTAGCGGCCCG
Source organism: Kitasatospora sp. NPDC005856 (assembly GCF_040629945.1). NCBI lineage: Bacteria > Bacillati > Actinomycetota > Actinomycetes > Kitasatosporales > Streptomycetaceae > Kitasatospora > Kitasatospora sp. NPDC005856. The sequence goes on from NZ_JBEXWT010000011.1 coordinate 76,582, forward strand.
TCTTGAGCAGGGTCACTGCAAGGGACAGCTCGCCGGCTGCTTGCTTGCGGACCTCGCCGCTTCCGAGTTCGTCGTCGACCCGGCGTAGATGGTCCAGGCGGTGTTCGATGTTCGCGAGCAGCCCCGGCCCCCCGCCGGCCTGGGCGGGATGGTCGGGTCGGGCTCGGCCGAGGGCCTTCACCCAGCGCCCGGCCGAGGCCGACAGCGCGACACCGGCGGTGACGAAGCTCCTGCGATCCACTCTTCTCCCATCCACCAGTTCCGCGAGGACGGTCAGGGTCGCTCCGTCCTCGTCCCAGCCTGCGGTCGAAGGCCCGTCAGCCGCCAGTGCTCGGGTGAATCTCCCACCCGAGCGTAGAACCCGGTCGTAGGCGGCGGCCACATCGGCGGTCACCGCTCGGTTCCCGTTCTCCACGTTGCGCAGATACGCGGGGCTGAAGCCCACATCCCGGGCGAAGCGCTCCCAGGACAGGCCGGAGTCCCGGCGTGCCTCTCTCATACCGTTCCGCAGTCGCTCGGACATCGCGACGCTCCTCGGATTTGGGATCGCTGCTGGATCGCCCGATTCCATTGTCCCTGCCTCGCTGGCGGTGTGTGCTCGTTTCAGCACAGAAAGCAACGACGGCAGGCCAATTGGCTGCCCGTTCAGAAGGGGGCACGATGCCGAACTCCGAACCCCTGCTCAGGCTCTCGCCCCAGGCGGGCGCGTCCTCTTGGGAGACGCGTCTGGCCGGCACCTACACCATCGGCAAGCTCGTCGGCTTCGATGCCGCCCGCACGGTGCACGGTGTCGACGGGAGCGATCTGATCACCGCGGAGATGACGCTGACGGCGCGTGAGCTGACCGCGCCCGGGTTCGTCACCGACTTCGGCGACCTCGCCGGGTTCCGCACCCACATCGACACGGTCCTCGATCACCGTGACCTGGACCGGGTCGTCCTCGACCCGAGCGATCAGGGGATCGCCGAGCACCTGCACGCCTGGGCGGCGGTGAACCTGCCCGACGGCGCCCGCGAGCGCCTGCACGCGATCCGCGTGCTGACCGGCCGGCTCCCGCGCGCCGACCAGGCGCACAGTGTCCGGTTCAGAGCCCGGCACTGGCTCGACGGCCTGCCGGACGGGCACAAGTGCGGCCGGCAGCACGGCCACGCCTACCTGGTCACCCTGCCGTCCGGACCGGACGGCAACCGGCTTCTGCCCGTACCCGGCGAGCTGCGTGCCCTGCTGGCATCCGGGTTCGAGGGGAAGGTCCTCAACCGGGTCGTTGACGTCACCCCGACGTCGGAGCACCTGGCCGCGCACCTCGCCGGGTGGCTGGCCGGCCGCGGCCTGGCGGACGCGCAGGGCCGGCTGTTCGCCGTCCGGGTGTCGGAGACCGAGAGCACCTGGGCGCAGTTCACCCCGGACGCGCGGGTGTCAGCATGACGACGACGGACGTGATCCTCGGCCGGAGTCGGCCGCGGGATGTGCTGGTGTGCGAGGTGTTCGGCCCCACGATCCAGGGCGAGGGCCCGTCGGCCGGACAGCTCGCGTCGTTTCTGCGCCTGGGCGACTGCAATCTCGCCTGCGACTCCTGTGACACCCCGTACTCGTGGGACTGGAAGCGCTACTCCCGTGCCGAGCAGACCAGCCCCTTGCCGGCCGAGCACGTTGCCGCCGAACTCCTCGGGCACCCGACGAAGCTGGTGATCATCACCGGTGGCGAGCCGATGATGCAGCAGACCCAGCTCCTGCCCGCCGCCGGCCGCCTCACCGGCGCCGGGCGCCGTATCGAGATCGAGACCAACGGCACGATCGCCCCCGATCCCGCGTTCGACCAGCACGTCTCGCTCTACGTCGTGTCGCCGAAGCTCGCGCACATGGGCATGCCGGCCTCGCGCCGGATCAGGCCCGCCGTGCTCAAGGCGTTCCAGGCGACCGGCCGGGCGGTGTTCAAGTTCGTCCTCGACACCCCCGCCGATGTGGAGGAAGTCGCCGCCCTCCAGGACGAGCACGGCTTGGAGCAGGTGTGGGTCATGCCGCAGGCCACCACGGCCGCGGCCGTCATCGCCGGCCTGCGCGCCCTCACCCGCCCCGCGGTCGAACGCGGCTGGAACATCTCCGGGCGCCTGCACACCCTGATCTGGGAGGACGAACGTGGCCGCTGACGTCACCACCAAGTATCTGACGTGGGACGACATCGCCGATCAGACCGAACGGATCACCCGTGCCCTGGGGCCGGGCCCTCTCCCGCAGACCGTTGTCGGTGTGGTGCGGGGCGGCCTGGTCCCCGCCGTGATCCTCGCGCACCGGCTCGGCGTCCGGGACGTGCGCGCGCTGGAGATCACCCACACTGTCGACGACTCCACCGACGCGGCGAAGACCGCCCGGCCGGTGACCCGCAACAGCGCCTCGCTGGGAGACGTCGCCGGACGGGACGTCCTGGTGGTCGACGACGTGGCCGGCACCGGCGAAACCCTCGCCGCCGCCGCGCGCCTGGTCGAGCAGGCCGGTGCGGCCCGGGTGCGCAGCGCGGTGCTGGTGGTCAACACGGCGAATTGGACGGGCGACCGGCCGCCGGCCCACGCGGTGACGTCGATCGGGGAGACGGTGCGGTGCTGGGTCGTCTTCCCGTGGGAAAGCGCCGTGGACCGGACGGGGGAGGGGGCGTGAGCACGGTCGCGTTGTGCCTGCTGTCCTACCGGCTCGACCAGCCGTCGGGGATCGACCGGTCCATCGGGGCCCTGGTCGAGGGCCTGCGCCGGCTGGGACACACGCCGCTGGTCCTGGCGGCCGGACCCGCCCCGTACAGGCCCGAGCCGGGTGTGGTCCGGCTGGGAAGCGTCAGCCTGCCGCAGCCGGCGACCAACGCCGACGTGCTCGCCGCCCTCGCCGACCCCCGCCCGGTGGTGGAGGAGGTCCGCCGCATCCTCACCGGTTGCCGGGTGGACGCCGTCTGCTGGGGCGACACCTTGTGGGGCCTGGGCTACCTCGACCCGGCGCCCGACGGTGTCACCACGGCCCTGATGGTCCACAAGATCCGCCCCAGGGATGAGGACCGGTGGCAGCGCGCGCTGATCGCGGCCGACGTCATCTGCCCCGCCAGCGACTATCTCGCGAACAGCGGTGCCGCGGCGGGTCTGGACACCACCCGCTGGGTGACCGTCCCCAACGCCCTGCACACTCTCCTTGCGCCCACGCCTGCCGGAGAGCGGGAGAAGCTGCGGGAGACCGGGCCGGTGCGCATCGTCTCGCGTGCCGACCCGGCCAAGGGACTCGCCGAACTCCTTTACGCCCTGCCCGACAGCTGGGCCCGGCCCGTCGAACTGGTACTCGCCGAGGCGGGCTTCGAGCTCCGGCCCGGCGGGCAGGCCCAGACCCTCGCTGCCTGCCGGGCAGTCGCGGCCCGGCGCCCGGACGTCGTGTCGGTCCTGCCGGCGCTCGGCTGGTCCGAAGTGCCCGGCTTCTTCGCCGGCGCAGCGGCCACCGTCATCTCCACGACCGTGCCCGAGACGTTCTGCTTCACCGCGGCCGAGGCCCTGTCCGTCGGCACCCCGGTGGTCAGCTTCGATCTCGGCAACGTGCCGCTGCTGGCCCGAGCGGCCGGACGCACCGTCCCGCTGGACGCCGGCCCGCACGCACTGTGGTCAGCACTCGGCGTCCTGCTGGCCGACCCGGACGGCTACCGGCAGGCGAGCACCATGGCGCCCCGGCAGGTCGCCCGGTTCACCCCCGAGAAGTCCGCCCGCGCGCTGCTGAACGCCTTGGGCCTGTAGCGCCGCCCACTCGAGCACCGCCGCCGCGCCGCGCGGGCGCACCGCGCGGCCCCGTCGCTCCTTCCCACGGACAAGAGGAGGACCCCCGTGTCCCACACCGTGACCATTCCCGCCCCGCCGGCCCCTTCCCGGGCGGCCGCCGGGCCGATCGACACCGCAGTCGTCGAGGACTGCGTGCGCCAGCTGCTGCGCGCGCTCGGCCAGGACGTCGACCGGCCGGGCCTGCTGGAGACGCCCGCCCGCGTCGCCCGGTTCTGGGCCGAGTTCCTCGGCCATGAGCCGGGCGCCACCGGCACCGTCTTCGAGCACACCGTGCAGGGCGAGGACTGCGTCGCCGTCGGCGGCATCCGCACCGCCAGCATGTGCGAGCACCACCTGCTGCCCTTCACGGTCGAGGTGTCCGTCGCCTACCGCCCTGACGGGCAGGTGCTGGGCCTGTCGAAGATCGTGCGGATCGTTGAGCAGCACGCCCACGCCCTGCAGCTACAGGAGCGCCTCACCGCCCAGGTCGCCGAAGAAGTCGCCCGGCTGACGGGCAGCCAGGCGGTGGCGGTGTGGGCGGTGGGCGAGCACCAGTGCATGACGGTGCGGGGGGTGCGCGCCCATGGCGCGCGCACCGCCACCGAGTACCTGCTTCCCGCCCTGGCCCGCGACGCGCTGCTCGCCGAGCGGCTGCGCCGTGCGGCGGAGATGACGGGAGCCGGCCGGTGACCGCATGGGTGGCGCTGGAAGGGGTGAACGGGGTCGGCAAGAGCCACCTTGGCCGCCGGGCCGCCGCCGCGCTGGGTCAGCGGTGCGCGGCGCTGGTCGAGCTGCCCGACTCCCCGCCCTCGGGCCTGCCCGGCCAGGTGATCGCCGCGCTGCACGGCTCCGGCGACCGGTTCCTGCGCACGGGGCACCCGCACACTGAGACGCTGCTGCTGGTCGCGCTCCAGGTCCACCGCTGGGAGGCGCTGGCGCCGGTGGCCGCTGGCCGGGTGGTGCTGGAAGACCGCGGCCCCGCCTCGGTCGCCGTCTACCAGGCCGCCGTACTCGCGGAGGCGGCCAGCGCCACCGACACCTGGGCGCTGCAGCAGGCCCTGGCCATCGAACGGACCGTCACCGCTTGGCGGCCTGCGCCCACCACCACCGTGCTGCTCACCGACGACCCCGCGGTGTGCCTGGCCCGGTTCGAGGAGCGCACCGGCCATCCGGCCGGCGCTGACGAGCGGGCGCTGATGGCCCGCGCCGGCCGCCTCTACGACCTGCTCGCCGCCGACCGGCCCGAGCAGTATCTCGTGCTCGACCGGCGCGTCCTCGGCGAGGACCAGGCCGTCGAGTCCATCACCGAGGCGTGCCGCACCGCGGCCGCCACGACCCCGGAAGGGGTGACGCAGTGAAACCCGTCAAACCGATCAGCCTGCTGTGGGGGCTGCGCTCGTACTGCGCCTCCCACGGCTGCCTGTACTGCTACTTCGGGACGATCAGCGAGCACCGCGAGCAGATGCCCACCGCGCCCGGGGTGCTCTCCCACCTGTCGCCGAACGACCTGACCACCGCCCACGTGCTGGCCTTCGCCGAGACGCTTCACGACTCGCCGGTCGGTAGGGTGTTCCTCGCCGGTGGCGAGCCGCTGCTGTGGAAGCCGATCATCAAGCTGATCGAGGTCCTCAAGGCGGGCGGCCTGGAGGTGGTGGTGTGCACCAGCGGCGTCGCTCTGAACCGCCCGGACCTGCGCCAGCCGCTCGTCGAGCTCGGCGTCGACGCCGTTTCGGTGTCGCTGGACAGCGCCGACCCTGTCCACAACGACCGGTGGCGGCCTCCCCGCCGGGACGGCGACGGCTGGGATTCCGTCGTGTCGGGAATCAGCGCGCTGATCGCCGCCCGCGGCCCCAGGCCCCGGCCGAAGGTCGGCGTCTACAGCGTCATCACCCGCCGCAACCTCGCCGACGTCGTCGCCATGCCCGAGCTCGCCGCGAGCCTGGGCTGCGACTACGCCGTCCCGCAGCCGATCGCCCTCGACGCCGATCACCGCCTGGCCGCTGAGCTGTCCCTCACCGCCGAGCACCTGCCCGAGCTGCGACAGCGGTTCGACGACCTGTACGCCGCCGAGCTGCCGCTGGTCCTGCCCGAGCGCAGCTACGCGGGCCGGATCGCCTCCGCCGTCGCCCGGCCGACCGACCTCGTCCCGGGCTGCTTCGGCGGCGACACCCTCTTCTTCGTCCAGCCGGACGGCACGGTGTGGGACTGCCCGTCGTCCCTGAAGATCGCCGCCACGCCGCCCGGCCGCCACCGCAGCATCAGGGGTGCCCAGGCGCGGGAGCTGTTCCCCGCCCCGACCGGCTGCGGCAGCGACTGCGCGCTGTTCTCCGTGGACTGCGTCAACATGTGGCCACTCACCGGCTTCCCCGTCCTCGCGCCGACCGGCCCGGAGGCCCCCCGTGTCTGAGAAGCCCGCGCACCGGGCGATGGCCGCCGCCGTCGCCCGCATGCCCAACCCGACGAGCTACCAGGAGGCCACCCTCCTGGAGACCGAGCTTGCCCACGTCTTCGGTGCCCGCCGGGCCGTCGCCGTCTCCTCCGGCACCGCGGCGATCACCACCGCGCTGGCCGCCTGCGGCATCGGAGCAGGCGACGAGGTCCTGCTGCCCGCCGTCACCGTCATCATGACCGTCGCAGCCGTCGCAGCCTCCGGCGCCCGCCCGGTGTTCGTCGACGCCGCCGACGACGGCCTCGGCATGGACCCGAGGGACGTCGCGGCGAAGACCGGCCCCGACACCAAAGCCCTGGTGGCCGTGCACCTGGCCGGCCGCACCAACAACATCCACGACCTCGCCGCCTACACCCGCACCGCAGGGCTGCGCCTGGTCGAGGACGCCTGCCAGGCCCAGGGCACCATCACCCGCGGCCGCTCGGCCGGCACCATCGGCGACATTGGCTGCTTCTCCCTCAAGGACGGGAAGATCATCTCTTGCGGCGAGGGCGGCTACCTCCTCACCGACGACAACGTCCTCGCCGACCGGGCCGCCGCGCACCGCACCCACTGGCAAACCGACGCCCCCGACGCCCCGGCCGGAAGCCGCCTCGGCTTCAACCACCGCCTGGCCGAGCCGCTCGCCGCCCTCGCCCGCCACCACCTCAACCGTTTCCCCGAAGCCCTGGCCCTGCGCCGGCGACAGGCCGCCGCCCTGCACCGGGAGGTCGACGGCACTCCGGGCCTTGAGCCGATCGCAGCAGCCGACGACGAGCGGCCCAACGGCTACGGCGCCCTGTGGCGGCTGACCCTGCCCCGGCCGCGCGCCTTCAGCATCCGCCTGGCCGAGGCGGGCGTGCCCAACAGCGTCGGCACCCACCGACTGACCGCGGCCCACCGCCACCCGGCCAGCGCCCGTTTCGCGACCTGCGATCTTGCCCGCGCAACGGCTACTGTGGATGCCCTGTTGGCCGTTCCCTTCACCGAGCACGACAGCGAACAGGCAATTCAGGAGCGAGCGTTGACGATCCGACAGGAGTCAGCAAGGTGGACCGGTTGATGCAGGACCAGCGCTTCACCGGCACGACCTTCGTCATGATCGACTTCGAGGGACTCACCCCCGCCGGCCGGCCCGCCGAGCCGATCGAGGTCGCGGCCCTCGCACTGCGCGCCGAAGGCAGCCGACTGGTCGAGGTCGGACGGTTCGAGTCCCTGATCCGCCCGCCCGCCGACGTCCCCGTCACCGCGTTTGACACCGCGCAGACCGGCATCACCGCGCAGATGCTCGACCTCGCACCGACGGCCGCCGAGGTGATGGCCCGCCTGGACGCGCGCCTGAGCGTGCCCCCGTACCGGCTGGTCGCCCACCACGCCTCGACCGAGGCCGGGATGATCGCCCACCAGGCCGGGCACTGCCCCAGCCTCGCCTCCACATCGCTGCTGGACACGGTGCGCCTCGCGAAGGCCGTACTGCCCGGACTTGGTACCTACCGGCTGGACAACCTGCTCGGCTACTACGGCATCCTGCGGCCCGCTGACCGGCACCGGGCGATGCCGGACGTCGAGGTCACGGCCCAGCTCCTGGCCCGACTGCTGGCCGACGGGTGCGCCGCCGGCCGTTGGCGCACCCTCCTCGACCTCGACTCCACCGCCGGGTTGCAGCCCAAGCGCCTCAGCCCCGAACCGTTGCTGGAGCAGAGCGCCCTGTTCTGACCCCCGGGCTCACGCCGACAGGCGCAGCGACCCGTCCGCGATCACCTCGAAGAGCTGCTTCACCTGCAGACGCGAGTCCTCCGACAGGCCCTCGGCCTCGGCGATCTCCTGCTCGGTGAACCACCGCACCTCGTGCACCGCGCCCTGAGCGACCGTGCCGTCGTGGACCTGGGCGACGAAGACGTGGTCGATGTGGACGTGCGGCTCGCGGGTGTGGTTGTCGGCGCAGGCGTCCATCTCGACCACCCACCACGGAGCGGGAACCGCGCCGTGCGGGAACCCGGCCGGAAGAGGCAGCGACGGGCCGGGCACCAGTTCGGCCCGCAGCCCGGTCTCCTCCCCGACTTCGCGCAGCGCGGCCTCGGCCGCACTCTCGTCCGCCTCCACGTGTCCGCCGGCCGGCAGCCACAGCTCAAGCCGCGGGTGCCACACCAGAGCTGTCCTGCGGACGCCGTCCCCGTCGGTGCGGAAGACGAACGCGCTGGCCGTCGATTCCTTGATCACTTCTACTCCTCGGCATTCGGCCCACGGCGCCGCCCGGGCCCACCCCCGGGTGGCAGGGGCCGAGCCTTTCACACCCCGCACCACCGACCTGACCAAACGTCACCGATCCGGCCACCGCGCCGCCCTGCCCCGGCAAGGGAGAAACCTGTGGAGAGAGTCTGGAAGGGCCTGCTCACCTGCGACTACGAGCACACCAGGCCCGGCAGCACCGCGCTGGAGCTCGACCTTTACACCACCTCGCTCACCCGCTGGCCGGCGGTCTTCATGGACGACCCCCGCCCGTACGGGCGACTGCGGCGCGCGGGCATCGTCGACATCCCCGAGTGCGACCACCTCGCCCTCACCGGCCGCTGGCACCACCTGCTCGCTGATCCCGCCTACGCCACCGCGATGGTCACCGCCGCCGAGCGGCGCCACCAACGCTCCGACGCCGCCCTCCTCGCCCTGGAGCACCAACTGGACCACGGCGAGGCGGCCGAGCGGCAGCTGGCCGCCGCGACCGAAGCGTTCCTGGGAGTGATGAGCGCCCACATCGTCAACTGGCTTCTGCCCGACGACCAGTGGCAGGAGTTCCTCGCCGGGCTGCTCGGAAATGACGCCGACGGGCGGGCCTGCCGCCTGGCCCTGAACACCCCTGATGCCACCGGCCACCTCCTGAACGCCCACCTGATGCTCCTGGACGGCGCCGCCGCCCTCGCCGAAGGCAGCGACCTCGCCACCGCAGCCGGCACCCTCGCCGCCCGTGCCGGAACCCTGTACGGCGACGGCTCACCGGCCGCCGTCGCGATGCCGCTCGAAGACCGCGCCCGCGCCGCCCGCCTACTGACCGCCACCGCCGCCACCAACACCACCGGCCAGCGCAACCTCATCGACGCATCGCGCCGCCGAGCGGTCCAGCTGCGCAACGCCTGGACGCTGGCCGCCCACCTCGCCGCCGCCGGCAACCCCACCGCCACCGCGCGGACGACGGCGCTGACCTGCGTGTGCCGATGGGCGGCCGACAGCGAGGAGAGCCGCAAGGTCCAGCGGCACCGCCTTCTCGCCGCCACCCGCCGCTGGTGCCAGCGAGCCGCCGCCGACCCCGCCACCATCACCACCGCCGACCTGCTGGCCCCGGGAGCCGCCCGATGACCGCCACCGATCTGCCCTCACTCGACCAGGACCTGCACACCGCGACCGCCGGAACGAAGGCCACCACCCTGGCCCGCCTGGCCGCCGCCGGTCTGCCCGTCCCCGCCGGGATCGTCATCCCCGTCGACCACCCCGACGAACGTCTGCCGGCCGCGGTCGCCGAGATCCTCGCCCGCTGCCCCGCCCCCCACGGGCTGATCGCCCGCTCCTCCGCCGTCGCCGAGGACGGCACCACCGCATCCTTCGCCGGCCTCTACACCTCCCGCATCAGCCCCGCCCACCGCGACGCGCTGCTCGACGCCGTCCGCGCCGTCCGCGCCTCCGCACTCCACCCGACCATCACCGCCTACAGCCAGGCCCGAGGCGTCATCGCCCTGCCGCGCATGGCCGTTCTCGTGCAGCCCGCCCTGCGCCCGGCCTGCTCGGGTGTCCTGGCCGCCTACGTCACCGAGGGCCGGTGCACCCGCTGGCGGATCGAGGCCATCCGCGGCCTGGCCGAGCCGCTCGTCAGCGGCATCCAGACCGGCGAGATCCACACCGCCAGCCAGAGCCACCACGCAACCGTCCGGCTCACCGTCCAGGAGACCATCCAACTGCCCGCAACTCCGCAGGAGTTGGAGATGCCCCCGGGCGAATGGGTCCGCTTCGACCCGGCTGGCTCCGTACTGGCGAAGATCCGAACGTCCGACGCGGGCGTGATCCACGTCTACACGCCGGCCGAACTGGCCGAGCGCCCCGTGCTCACCCCTGAGGCACGCGAGCGGCTGCTTGCCGCCGCCGCCACGGCCGCCACCGCCCTCCGCCTGCATCACATCGACGTCGAGTGGGCGATCGACCCCCACGGCACGCTCTACCTCGTCCAGGGCCGCCCGCTCACCGCACCCCTTACCAACCACGCCACCGACAGCCAGGCAGTCACGGCCGACGACCACGTGCTTCACGGAATCGCAGCCGCCCCCGGACGCGGCACCGGACCCACCGTCCGCACCGGCAGCGCTGACCTCGCCAACCGGGTCCTGATCTGCCAAGCGCTCGGCCCCGAAGCGGTCCCGGCGCTGCTCACCGGTCCGGCCGCCGTCGTGTCCACCACCGGCGGCGAGCTCTCCCACACCGCGATCATCACCCGCGAACTCGGCATCCCCTGCGTCACCAACGTCAACACCGCGCTGACCGCCCTGATCCCCGGTGCCGTCGTCGAGGTCGATGGCGGCGCCGGCACCGTCCGCCCCGCCCCGGCCGTGCCCGCCCAACGCACCCCCCAGGACACCGGGCCGCTCAGCGCCACCGCGGTCCTCACCCGCACCCTGGAACAGCCGGCGCCCGACGACGGCCGCGCCGCGACCCTGCTCTGGCACGACCCCAACGGACCCGCTCCCGATCTGGCCGCCTTCGGCACCGGCGGCCCGCACCCCGTCGGGGTGCTGCTTCCCGGCAACCACCCGGCCCCGGTCTTCGTCCCGGCCGGATGCTGCCCGATCCGACTGCCCGGGCTCGGCACGCTGCTCTGGCCCCAGGACGCCCCGCCCCCGCCCACGGAGATCGCCGTCCTCGGCCCCGACAGGCAGATCCTCCACCGCAGGACGGTTTCCCGGTGACCGATCCCGCCCCCCTTACTCGTGGCGCGCAGGCGCTGATCGTGGACTGGCACGGCACCGTGGTGGACAACACCGCGGCCCGCCACGCCGCCCTCCAAGCCGCCCTCGCCCCGCACGGCATCCCGGCCCCCGCCGAGCGCTACCTGACTCTGGCCGGCCTGCCCGTGCGCGAGGTGATCTCGTGGCGCGCCGCCGACGCCGCTCTCCTGCCTCCCCCAGCCGAGGAGGTGGTGGCGCGCAGCCGGGCCGAGTTGCTCGCCGGTCCGGCACCACACCCCGTCCCCTGCACCCTCGACCTGCTGCACACCACCCGCAGCCACGGCATCCCGCTGGCCGTCGCCTCCAGCGCCGCCGCCGTCCTCGTCTACGACGGCATCCAGCAGCCCGGGCGGCAGGCACTGCTGTCCGTTGTCGTCACCCTCGACGACGTTCCCCGGGGCAAACCCGCCCCCGACGCCTACCTGGAAGCCGGCCGCCGCCTCGGCGCCGCTCCGACCCGATGCCTCGCCGTCGATGACGCCGAGGACGGCATCGCAGCCGCGCTCGCCGCTGGCATGCACACCCTCGCCATCCATCACGGCCGCCTCGTCCTGGCCACCACCGCCCACACCCCGGGAGCTGTTCGTGCCGCGCAACCCTGACGATCAGCTGGCAGGACCGCAGTCCGTGCTCGCCGTGTTCGCCCACCCCGACGACGCCGAGCTCTGGGCCGGCGGCACCCTCGCCCTCCACGCTCGGCACGCGCCCGTCCACATCGCCATCCCCCGCCACGACCCGGTCCGCGACGCCGAAGCCCAAGCCGCAGCGGCCGTTCTCGGTGCAACCCTTCACCAACTCCCGGAACTCACGCCGGCCGCGATCCGGGCCCTGCTCGTCGAACTGACGCCGCACGTGGTCATCACCCACCCCGTTCACGACACCCACACCGCCCACCGGCGCACCGCCGAGGCCGTCCTCGAAGCCCTGCCCGAGGCAAAGATCGAAACCGGTCGGCCGCGCCGCCTCTACAGCTGCGACACCTACAACTCCCTCACTACCAACGGCCAGGTCACCCCCACGGCGATGGTCGACGTGACCGCCACCTTCCCCACCAAGATGCAGGCTCTGCACTGCCACAAGTCCCAGCCCATCGACGACCACTTCGGCCCTATGGCCGAAGACCTTGCACGCCTGTGGGGACGGCGCAGCGGCGCCGACTTCGCCGAGGCGTTCACCGCTCTGCCCGTCCTCGGTCGCCTGCCCGGAATTGCCCACCTGTGACACCCAATCTCCCCGGCATACGATCCAATCTTCACCAAGCGCGCCCGGATTGACCACATACCTGGACGTCTCGGTCGGCCTTCGGCAAGGGCCGCCTGCCGGATCCGGCCTCATCCGGGTCAAGCCCCGCCGAGTGGGTGCCGATCACTGCTGCATGACTCCTCTTCTGCTCCAGCCCGGGTCGGTCTTCGAGGGCCGCCGATCGTCTCCGCCGATCCCGAGCTCGCCCGCGCCTGCCCCGGTGAGAGCCTGACCGAGGCCCTCCGGGACACCTTCGTCCCGGACGGGCCCTGGTGCCGCGTCGGGGTCCAGGTCCACACGGTGGACCGTGGTGCCCTCGAGCTGCGCCTGCGTCCGACGAGGGCCGGGTGGCACGCCGACTTCTTCAACGCCGGCTGGCGCGATGACTTCGCGGACATCCCGCCGGAGTACCGACTCGCGGTGGCTCGCCACATCGCGATCCGAGACAGACAGCAGAGCCTCCTCCTGCTGGCCGGCCGTGCCCCGGAGAAGTACCGGCGAGTCCATGCGCTGACGCTGGGCGAACTGGCGAGCACCCTCGACAGCAGGGGTCAGATGGACGAAGCCGTGTCCACGTGGGGAGAAGCGCTGGACCTCATGGACGGCATCACCTCGAAGCGCAACACCGAGTCCATCCAGTCCATGCGCAACACCATGCGGCGGTACCAGGCACGCGGCGTACCCGGCGCCGCCGCGCTGTCGGAACGCGCCCGGAAGGCTCTCGCCGCCTGACTCATCCGGACACGACCGGAAGGAAGTACGCCCTCGCGCGGCTGAGAGCTCGGCGAACTCATGGGGTTCCGGCCTGCGGGAGGTGCGGGAGCTGGCAGGACAGGACGGCCGATCTGGCTGATGCCCCACAACCCGGCGTACGAGCCGATCAACGGCGATACCGCGGGCGTCCTGGGCAAGGTCGTCGCCATTGACGTACGCTGCGCCAGGTTGTCGACGGCAGAGCAGCGCCCCTCGACCAACCTGGCACTGTGCCGGCAGCCGAACTACGGGGTACGTGCGGGACTACAGCCTCCCGAACCGAGATGGACCACGACCGACCTGAGCAAGCCGGTCGCAGCGAGGCCGGTCTTCGACTGGCGGCAGCTCAGCGCGTCGGGCAGGACTTGACCCAGGGCGAGGACTCGAAGTGCCCCGACCAGACGAACTGCGGGCTGGGCAGGGCGTTGATCGAGTACCAGAGGTGCCCGGAGGGCCCCTTGAGCGCGCAGATGACACCGACGCGTTGGCCCGCCGGGATGGAGCCGATCCGCTCGGACGAGGAGCTGGGCTTGCGGTAGATGGGCGCCTTCTCGTACGCCAGCAGCTGCACGATCGCCGACTCGGCGGCCGAGTCACGCACGTCGGTTTGGGTGGCGGGCGCCGAGTGGGCCGCCGGAGCGACCACGGCCGCCAGGACGACACCGGCTCCCCCCGCCAGTACCTTCCGCATGGACCTGTTCATGAACGCACTCCTTGAAAGTGACGAACCATCAGATGCGCATCCACAGCGCATGCTCATCATATTAGCGACACCTCTCTAATATGTGGAGCGCGCCCCGCAACATCGCCCGCAGCAACGTCCGCACCACCGATGAACGTCGTCCGAGAAGCCCTTCGGGGCGTTCGCCCAGTGGCACCCCCTCGACCGCGAGCAGGGCCCGGAAACAAGCGACTGGCCAGGCGATGAGACGGTGTCCATGTGGCCAGTCGGCCGCTGGAACGCGAGGGCGAGGCCCAGGCTGTGCGTTTCACTTTCGGCTGTGTCCGCATCATGACCGGGAACCCGAAAGTGCCTTCTGAACCAGGACGATGAGGCTTGTCTAAGGTCTCCGTCAGCCCAGCAGGAAGGCACTCTCCAGGTGCCCACCACCGGGTCACGCCCCCGGCTCGTTGTCTCCACCGACGGGCGAGTGGTCAACCACGTCGGATCCCGCCTGCCGGCCGATCCCGCCGACGCCACCGGCCTCACCCGCGCCCTCAGTGGCGCCCTGCGCCGACCGGGCCCACATGACACCGGCCACGACCCAGGACGGATCGCGGCCGTCCTGGCAGTGATGCTCGCCGACGGCGGCGAGGCGATCGCCGACCTACCCCTGTTACGCGATCAGCCCGACGGTCTGGCCCGGTCGCCTCCACCCCCACCGCCTGGGGGCTGCCGGCCGGCGTCGACACGGCCGCGCTCGGCGCCCTGCGCGCGGCCCGCGCCACCGCCCGCGAGCTCTGCAGGCCGGCGAGAACGGTCCTTCAGCTCCAGGAACTGCTCGAAGCCAGTCCGGGTGGACTCGATGACCAGATCGGTGGCGGTGGGGCGCGTCCGCGTACCGGGCTCTGGTGCCGTCCACGGTGGGGACCGGCGGGGTGCCGCGCCAGAACAGCGACATGGTGATGCCGCTGCCGTTGTTCCAACAGACCAGCGAGACCAGCGGGGTGGCTGGGGCCTGCCGGTCGCCGGCCGGGGCACCGACCGCCTCCTCCAATGCATTGGAAAGTATCCTCCAGAACATGGCAAGACCCTCCCGCTTCGACCACGACCAGTTCCTCGACGCCGCCGTGCGCCTCACCGCCGCCGGCGGCCCGCAGGCGGTCACCATGACCGCCTGCGCCCAGGAGGTCGGCGCCCCCAGCGGCTCCATCTACCACCGCTTCCGCTCCCGGCCCGTCCTGTTGGCCGAGGCGTGGCTACGCACCGTCGAGCGCTTCCAGAGCGGCTATTTCGACTGCTTCGCTGCGCCCACCACCGTCCGGCGCACCTGCCGGGCGGCCGCCCGGCACGTCGTCGCCTGGAGCCGGGCGAACCCGCAGGAGGCGGCCCTGCTGCTCTACGGCGCGGCGGATTTCGGACGCGCCGACTGGCCCGAGGCGTACGTGCGGCGCGCCAACGACGGCCACCAGCGCGTCCGGACGGCCATGGTCGCCGTCGCCGACCTCATCGCCCCCGGCAACACACCGGCCGTGGACCGCACCAGGCTCGCGCTGATCGATCTTCCGCTCGCCGTGGTCCGGCGCCACCTGCGCTCCGGCGAGCCGCTGCCCGACCACGCCGAGGCGCTCGCCGAGGACGGCGCGGAGGCGCTGCTCGGGCCGTTCGACTCCGACCGCCGGCTCCTGCCGCTCGACTTCCGGACGGACGGCGACGCCGGGGCGGGCGCCTGACCATCACCGCGCACCTTCGAACTGGGTCGGCCGGGTCACAAGAGCGCCTCCTGGGTGTTCGACCACTTCGTCCGCTGGTCCGTACGGCACCGTCATACCCACGGAACTCCCCGCCGCCATCCTCGCTCGGATGCTCGGCGTCCACATCGAGGTCGCCGTCCACGTGGCAGCAGGCATCCGCCGGAGACGGGGCCGCCTACGCCGCCGACATCGCCAACCGCAGCCCACAACAGTCCCGTTCGGAAGGGCCATGATGACCAGCAGTCCGAAGGCGTCGTCGAACGTAGACGAACACGGCATTGTCGAATTCCCGCCGCGCGAGCAGGCGATCATCCTCATCACCGGCATCCAGGCTTCTGGAAAGTCGACGGTCGCGCAGGCGCTGGCCGAACGGCTGCCACGCTCCGTGCACGTGCGTGGCGACCAGTTCCGCCGCATGGTGATCAACGGCCGCGCCGACATGACCTCCGCAGCCAGCGAAGAGGCCGTTCGCCAGTTACGGCTCCGTCACCAACTGACGGCACATGTCAGCGACGGCTACTTCCAGGCTGGCTTCACCGTGGTCGCACAGGACGTCATCCTCGGTGAGCACCTCGCCGAGACCATCGCTCAGGTCCGCAGCACACCCCTGCTGGTCGTCGTCCTGGCCCCGGGACCCGACACCGTCCTGGCCCGTGAGGCCGCCAGAACCAAGAACGCCTACGACACGCTGACCGTGCACATGCTCGACAAGGTCCTTCGCGAGGAGACCGCACGCCTCGGCCTCTGGATCGACACCTCGCTCCAGACTCCCGCCGAGACCGTGGACGAGATCCTTGCCCGCGCTTGGACTGAGGCCCGCATCGGAGAACCACCAGCATGATCCTGCAGGCATTCCGAGAGTTCCGTACCCGACTGCACCGTTGTCCCGCGACCGCGACGGCAGGGCCAGGAGGCTGCGGGTGAGCAGGGCGTCGGCCTCGGGCTGCTGGGCGATGCACACCGTGGTCTCCACCGGCACCGGCCTCCTCACGGACGGATGTTGTCCGCCCGGTGTGAGCGCGCGGGCCCGACCCGGCGGGCACCCCACGCCGCCCCGGGCCGGGCGGGCACTCGCCGACCCCAGGGCAGCGGCGTTCGGGGTGTGACGGATACAGGTGTCGCCAGGGCCGGTCGGGCGGCCGGCCCTGATGATCAGGCCGGAGTGCATCTTCTCAACGGACTCGCCCGCTGCCCGGCGCCGCAGCAGTGTGCAGCATGTCATCGATGATGACGGGGGCCGGCCACCGTGCTTGCCCTTGCGGGCGGCGGCATCGAGTTCTTCGAGGGTGGCTTCGTGGATGCTCTCGCGCTCGGTCCGACCATCGCGGCGAAGAACCCGAAGAACATCCGGCCGGGCCAGGGCGAGGTGGACCAGGGCGAGCGCGTCCGTCTGCACCGCGCGCTCGCACTGGCGCGTCTTGGCGTTGTCCTGGCGGCGCACGGTGGAGAGCCCGTCCATCCGGCGGACCCCGAGGGTCGCCACGCCGACGGTGGCGACAGACGCCCCGCCGGGCGGGACTATCACGATCCAGGTGTACGGCACCCGGTTGGTCTAGGCGTTGATCTTCCTGGCGGGCGTGGGCCGGATGGCCTATCCCAGCGCCCGGCCTGGCTGGTCTCGACCCAGTTCTTGCACCGCGTGTTGGACCGCGTCCGGGCGACGCACTGGATGCCGTCGATCGGGCGGAGGCCGATCCACAGCCGGTCGTTGATCACGAACAACATCGGGGGCGATGGCCCAGATTCTGCTCACGCCATGGATCCTGCCAGACGGCACAGCCTTCCCCAGGCGGATTTGGTCCACCCGGTCAGCCACCAGCCCGGCGCAGCGGGGAAGTCGCCCGCCGCCGATGGTGGCTGTCGCGTGGGGTGTTGTCGCGCCCCGACCTCGCACGGAGGTAAGCGCCCATCCGGGGCAGGTCACAGGACGCGACAACACCCCACGCGGCAGGGGGACGCGACAGCACCCGCGACAGCACCACGGTGGCCGGCACTCAGGCGGCGCGGTCCTTCACCGGGTAGAGCTTGGCGTGCCGCACCCGGGCCTCCCACAACGGATCGTCCGGGGCGGAGACCAGGGCGGCGACCTGTTCGCGCTTGGTCGGGTCAGAACACCTCGCGCACCCCGAAGGCGCCGCTGCCCCAGTACACGGACGGCTCCTCGGCCCCGCTCGGCCAGTCGCTCTGCAGATGGCGGCGGCCGTGTCCGAGGGCCCCGACCCGATGCGGGCTCAACCGCCCCGCTATCAGGTCGTCCGCCTCGGCGTCCGTGATCGGCAGCACGGTCCGGTACTGCGCGTCCTGTGAGGCGACCCAGTCGACGTACTCGGTGAAGACGCTCACAAAGGCCTGCGAACAGAGGCCGCAACGCTGGACAGAGACGATGAAATGCGAGTCGTCCTGAATTATCCTCTCGACCCGGACCCCGTTCTGGCTCTGGTGGTGCGCCCCCGCCACCACAGCGTCCTCGGCGCAGCACGCCACGCACCCGAAACCCGCACGGTCACTACCGTCTTGCGAACCCACGAATCCCCCACGCTTGAGCAATCCCTGACTGGCCGCCACCATAGCAACCCACGGGTGAGTCCCGTCTGTTGAATGAGCCCTTTCAACGTTGCGTCTCCAGGGTGAGGATGGCCTTGCTGGCTGACCCGAGCCGGCTGGGGCTGCGGCGGGCGTGTCGGAAGATGCGCCAGCGCTTGACGGTGGCGACGCCGCGTTCGACCGGGCATCGAAGTCGGGCGTGGGCCGTGTTCAGCGATTTCTCTTTCGCGGTCAGCTCGCTCTTGGGCCGTCGCCGGACCGGGACGGCGACGCCTGGGCCGGCTCCGGTGTAGGCCAGGTCCGCGAGCGCCGGGATCCGCAGCCGGCCGCAGGTCGCGACGATCCGGTGGCGTCGGGCCGCGGTCAGGTCGTGGGTGCGACCGGGCAGCGGCCGGGAGACCCACAGGACGTTGCCCTCGGGACCGGTGATGACCTGCAGGTTCACTCCGTGACGGCGGTGCTTGCCGTAGTCGGCCCGGCCGTCGCCGACGCGGTCGCACTCTGCGAGGGTTCCGTCGACCAGGACGTACTCCGGATCGGCCTCGCACAGGGCCCGGGTCAGGCCGGGGGCACGGCGGGCGAGGAGGTCGGTGACCTGGTGAACATAGGCGTGAGCGGTGCCGACGCTGATTCGGAAGCCGGCCGCGATCTGCGCGAGCGTGTCGTGCTTGCGCAGGTACACCAGTGCGACCAGAGCACGCTGCGAGGGGCGGAGCTTGCACCTGCGGTCCCCCCCCCCCCCCCGGGTGACGATCAGCATGGTGACCCACTCAACGAGCGCGTGCGGCAGGTCCAGTGCGGCCGGATATGTGACCACCAGGGCTCCCCGGCCGAAGAGTTGAGACGTCAGATACCTCACTCAACTGCCCGGGAGCCCTGTCCGTTCTGCCTTGGGCCGCGACCGCCCGGCCGTCACCCGATCGGTGGCCGCTCTGAAAAGGCTCAGTGTCCCGGCGGCGGCGTCGCCGAGCTCAGGGTTGTTCCTGCGTCAGCCGCTCCGCCCCCGGGCCCTGACCGCCGTCCTCACCGGCGAACCCGTCCTCTGTACCCACACCTGACTTCAACAGCCCGTACGATGCTGTCGGTGGTTCAGAGTCGGCTCGTCGGGGCGCAGCTGGGAGAGATGGTCTCTGGGGCGTCGGCTCCGTACACACGGGGCTCCGGATTCGAACTGAATGAACTGGCGCACTCTGGGCCCAATCGCCGCAGGTCAGGAAGTGTCGGCCCCGCGCACGCGGGGATAGCTCCCGCCTTCAAGGGGCTCGCCATCGGCGCCCAGCGTCGGCCCCGCGCACGCGGGGATAGCTCCGGACACGGGCCGCTGACGGGGGTCGGGACGGCGTCGGCCCCGCGCACGCGGGGATAGCTCCCACTACAGGATGGTAGCCAAGGCGCACGAGCTGTCGGCCCCGCGCACGCGGGGATAGCTCCAGGCCCTCGGCCTCAGCGCGAACCTCGATGATGTCGGCCCCGCGCACGCGGGGATAGCTCCAGCCGCGACTGGCTGGCGGTCGGCCGCCGGGCGTCGGCCCCGCGCACGCGGGGATAGCTCCGACGTCGCCCCGACCGACGAGATCTTCATCTGGTCGGCCCCGCGCACGCGGGGATAGCTCGTCATCTACCAGGACGTGAACGGCGCCAACATCGTCGGCCCCGCGCACGCGGGGATAGCTCGCACAGAGCCGCGGGGAGCGAGGCCCTCGTGTCGTCGGCCCCGCGCACGCGGGGATAGCTCCCGACCCAGCAAGCAGATCGGTCATCAGCGTGCGTCGGCCCCGCGCACGCGGGGATAGCTCCTCGACGAAGCCCGGGAAGCACTTAGCGCCGGCGTCGGCCCCGCGCACGCGGGGATAGCTCCATGGCCGCGGTGCTGTCGGAGTTCGCCCGCCAGTCGGCCCCGCGCACGCGGGGATAGCTCCGGCCAAGCCCAGACCCTCATCGCGGTCCGGCTGTCGGCCCCGCGCACGCGGGGATAGCTCCGGCGGGACGACGCCTCAGCTCCCGATTCCAGGGTCGGCCCCGCGCACGCGGGGATAGCTCCGGGTCGGGGGACCCCGAGGACCGGTGGCCGCTGTCGGCCCCGCGCACGCGGGGATAGCTCCAGCCCTCCGGATTTACCGTGGTAAACCTCGGAGTCGGCCCCGCGCACGCGGGGATAGCTCCGGCGCTGGGTTAGCCCCCTCCCGCAAGGGAGCGTCGGCTCCGCCTTCGCGGGGATTGCGCTCGACGCAGCCCGCCTACGGGCGCATGCGGGTCTCCCATCGATGGGCAGCCACTGCCCGGACCTCTGCCAGCGCGTGTTCGCGATCGACGGGCGGCGGCTGGAACCGGCCGCCGGACCGTCGGACGTGTTCCTCCCAGCGGTCCTGCCAGAACTCCACTGTCCAGCCGGGCCATCGCTGCGGCATCTCGTAAGCCTCGGCCGACGCCCCGAGTACCCACCAGCCCACCCGGCGCCGAACCGGATCGACATGGACCCCGGCTTCAGCCGACATGCGACACGCCTCATGCTCCGGGCCGCCGGCCAGCCGGTCGAGAAGTGAAGTCCCCTCCCGGATCGGATGGTCGGAAACGTTCGCCACCACATAACAGCGGTCCGACCCGACCGTCACCACCGCGACCATCGGCTCAGGGTCTGCCAGGTCCTCCGACTCCGGTTCCAGCAACTCTCCGACGAGAACATCGGGGTCGCGGTCGCGAACGAGTTCAGGATCCAGCCCCAGGTAGGTCCGCAGTTCCGCGGGACCGTCGTACGCCCACCGCACCTCCCAACCCGCCCAGGCCTCTCGCAGCAGCTCCATGGCCGCAGCCCTGTGGCGCATCACGACACTCGGCCCCTCCCAGGCGAACACCAGCAGCACCCTGCGACCGAGGTCGATCAGCGCCGCCCCCTGGCAGTGCACGTCGTCCAGCCACCAGCCATCAACTTTCAGCTGCCGGACCATAGAGAGGGCCTCCGCCGGCCCGGCCAGCAGGTCGAGGTCGATCCCTACCGCGCCGAACCGGGAGAGATACAGCTCGTACTCGCCGTTCTCGCGGACGACGACAAAGTTCGCGCGGTCAGCCACCTGCCCAGGATGGCCGACACCAGAAGCCTGCCACCACCGATTTCACGCAGCCGCGGAGCCACAAGGCCGAAAAGCGGCGACCTCGACCGCGCCCTCGTTGCCAACGGCGGCCAGCACCTCACTCCGCGCTACGCCAGCGGCAGCCCATCAGCCGCCCCCGGCGGCGTCATCGTGAACACCCCTGGCACCAGCATCAGCGCCCCCCGTCGATACCGACGCCCACTTCGCCGTCGCCATCACCGTCCACAAGGTCCTGCTCACCGCCCGCCTCACCCAACGGCATCCGGACCACCCCTGAAGACCTCAAGCTCATCAGCACCCCCCGCAACCGCGCCACTGGCACCGTGATCATCAATTCCCTCCGACCACCGCACCGCCACTGGCCCGGCAAGGACCTGACACGGCCTTCCGCCGGGGCCGCCTGCCGCGGCCGGAGACCGGTCAGCGCATGCAGCCGGGATCAGCCGATGAGCCCCCGTGCCCGGTGATGAGAAGACCGTACGTGACCCTCGACGACCGGAGCGTCCGGGTCCTGCTCCGGCAACTCGACGACCCCGACCACGTCGAGCTCCCCCCCGGTGGCCACGATAATGCTGCCGTTCGAGCGCGGTTCGACCGGCTCGCAGCCCGCTTGGACCGATGGTTCCGGTGCAGCTGCATTGTCGGTCGGTACGGCGAAGACCTCCGGCGGTCCGTCGGCGCGGGCGCTGTCTGGTACGGCATGTGCGGTGGTCCGTCCGCCCGTCAGTCCGGTCCGCGGTCCGCGCTTGCCCACTGGCCAGGCCCTGCGCATCGGCATCGCCTCAGCCAGTGGGACGATGTGACCGTCGTTTCATGTGTTGAGAAAGGGGCCGATGTGCCGTACGAACTCGCGGGTCGGCTCGTCGTCGGAATCGCCTCCAGCGCCCTGTTCGACCTCGCCGAGAGCGACCGGGTCTTCCGCGAGCAGGGCGAGGAGACCTACCGCGCCTACCAGCGCGAGCACCTCACCGACACTCTGGAACCGGGTGTGGCATTCCCGTTCGTGCGACGCCTGCTGTCCCTGAACGACCTCGCCGAGCCCGACGACCCGCTGGTCGAGGTCATCGTGCTCTCCCGCAACGATCCGGACACCGGCCTGCGGGTGATGCGTTCCATCCAGTCCCACGGCCTGGCCATCAGCCGGGCGGTGTTCATGCAGGGCCGCTCGCCCTACCGCTTCATGCCGGCGCTGAACATGTCGCTGTTCCTGTCGGCGAACCAGGACGACGTGCGCGAGGCCGTCGCCCTCGGACTGCCCGCCGGACATGTCCTGGGCCCGGTCGCCGAGGACGAGCCGGAGGACACGGACCTGCGGATCGCCTTCGACTTCGACGGCGTCCTTGCCGACGACTCCGCCGAGCAGCTCTACCAGAGCGGTGGCATCGAGGAGTTCCGCGCCCACGAGGTCGCGAACGCGGACGTCGCCCACGATGTCGGTCCGCTCAAGGAGTTCCTCACCGCGGTCAACCGGATCCAACAGCGCGAGGAGGAGGAACGGCGCAAGGACCCGACTTCCCGGATCCGCGTGCACGTGTCCATCGTCACCGCCCGCAACGCCCCGGCCCATGAACGAGCGGTGACGAGCCTGAACCGCTGGGGACTGCGGGTGAACGACGCGTTCTTCCTCGGCGGGATAGACAAGGGCCGGATCATGTCCGTCCTGAAGCCGCACATCTTCTTCGACGACCAGGCCGACCACCTCGAGAGCACCGCCCGGACCACACCGAGCGTCCACGTCCCCTTCGGCCGGCTCAACCAGCCGCCCGCGCCGCCGACCACGGCCACGCCCAACCCCTGAACCGGCCCAAGCCCTGCCACGCCCCTGCCCACCGGCGCTTCCGCCGAGCGGGCGCCGGCTCAGCTGACCGCCGACGTGCAGGACAAGCCCGACGGGAGCGCGCTGAGCGCCACCCTGTCGAGCCCGCAGGTGACACCGGACAGAGCGCACACCAGCCGCCCGGTCCTGTCCGCCGGTCGCCCGGACGCTGGGTACGCCGCTCAGGGCCGGGCGACACTCGAAGCGGTCGGCGGCTGGCAGCCCGGCGGGGGCGTCCGTCGCCACCGTCGCCGTGACGGCCCTCGGGGTCCACCGGATGGACGGGCTCTCCACCGTTCGCCGCCAGGACAACGAAGTCCGCGATCCGGCTGCCCAGCTGCTATTTCCAGTACATCGTGCAGCTCGTCGACCAGTCGCCGCCACCTGCCTCGACAAGATCAGCCTGACCGCCAAGGCGCTGGCCGACGGGATGCTCCTCCAGGGCAGCACCGGCATCCGTGGCCGAGGCGGAGCCGTCGTCACCAGCGGCACCGTCCGGGCGGGATCGGGGACGTGGACGACACCGACCTTCCGGGACGGCTGCACCTCGCTCGCTGGCCGGTGCTCGGTCGGGAGTAAGAAGAGGCCCGACGGGTCAGGGATGCTGCGCGGAATCGCGGCCGTACCGGCATCGTTCTGTGGCGGCATGGTCGCCGTCATCGACGACCCCGCATGGGGCCGCGCCTGGGAGACATTCCAGTCTCGCTGGCGCCAACGGGCAGGTCACATCCCTCTGGCTCCAGCCCAACAGGGACTTGAAGTTGAAAGCGCATCTGGATGGTCCGGTGGCTGGGTCGCTTCAGTGAGGTGGCGTGGTCCTGCGTCGACTGACCGTATTTCGGAGCCTGCGGCGACGCCACCGGGCGGAGTGGTGGAGGCCGCTGCCCCGGGTGATCTCCAACGCAGGGAAGGCGGTTCGGGGCGCGCAGTTGTTCAAGTGCTCCCGACACGGTGCTCGTCCGCCTACATTGTTGAGGGGCGGCCTCAAGCGCCCGCGTACCTTACGCGGCTCGGGGGGCGTATCGCTGTTCGCCGCTGGTATGAGCAGAGATGGGGAGGCCGGTATGGCCGTGAGACGTGCAGGGACAGTCCTGTTGGTGTTGGGGGAGTTCTGATCGCAGCCGGCGGTGTCACAGCAGCGGTCTTTGCCCGGGACTCAGGAGGGGTGGCGACGCAGGAAACCTGCCGGTCATCCCGGAGATGCAGAAGTATGTCGAGACTCCGGCAGCGTTTGAGGAGCACCTGCGTTCGCATCCGCCGAAGGCCCTGATGGGTGAGATCCATGGGGAAGACAAGTAGCGCACAGGGGCGGGGCTGCGCAGGCCGAACGCGCAGCTGGCTTGTCAGGGTGCAGCTGGGAGAGATGGTCTCTGGGACGTCGGCCCCGTACACGCGGGGCTCCGGATCCGAACTGAATGGATTGGTGCACTCTGCGCCCAATCGCCGCAGGTCAGGAAGGGTCGGCCCCGCGTACGCGGGGATAGCTCCAGGTCGCCGAGGTCGTCGGCGAACGCCTGCCCGTCGGCCCCGCGTACGCGGGGATAGCTCGGCCTGCGCGGCGGGCTCGGTTTCGGTGGCGGGGTCGGCCCCGCGTACGCGGGGATAGCTCCTCTTCGAGGTCGATCTTCTGTCGTCGCGGGTCGTCGGCCCCGCGTACGCGGGGATAGCTCGTGTCTGAGGTGTGACCGACTCGGGACGGCGGAGTCGGCCCCGCGTACGCGGGGATAGCTCCGTCGCGGCCAGCTGCTTCTGGTCGAATCCGCTGTCGGCCCCGCGTACGCGGGGATAGCTCCTCCATCAAGGGCCGAACGGTGACCGTCGGCGTGTCGACCCCGCGTACGCGGGGATACGTTCTGCCCGGCGTCACGGTCCTCGGCTTCTGGTGGATCACCTGCTCGAGCACGTCGAGAGCGGCGACGCGGTCGGCGAAGTGCATGGCCTCGCCACGAGGAAAGCGGTTGGGGCGGCAGGGGTTCGGCTCGCTGGTGAACAGGATTCGCATTGCACTCCCACCGTCGCGCGCGGCTGACAGGCCGTCAAGGACGCGCGGGGGCAGCAGGGTGCAGCACGCGCTCTGCGACGGGGTTCGAGGCGGGTCGTCCGGACTCGGGTCCTCGGCTCGGTCAGGCGGCACGGCTCTTGCCGTCGGCGATCGGACCGCGGACGTAGCCGGACCAGGGGCTTGTGACGTCTCCTGTGGCCGGGCGTCCGAGGCGATGAATGCCGGGCCGGCGTACTCCTCGCGCAGGCCGATGACCTTGTCGGTCTCCGGCACCGCCGACGGGCATCCTTGCCGCTGCCATGGCGGAATGCGCCGTTCGCAGGCGGCCTGCCTCCTATGCGCGCAGGTAGGCGAGCACGGCGAGGACACGGCGGTGGCCTTGACCGTCGAGGCGCAGTTGGAGCTTCTGCAG
Organism: Kitasatospora sp. NPDC005856; assembly: GCF_040629945.1. NCBI lineage: Bacteria > Bacillati > Actinomycetota > Actinomycetes > Kitasatosporales > Streptomycetaceae > Kitasatospora > Kitasatospora sp. NPDC005856. The sequence goes on from NZ_JBEXWT010000011.1 coordinate 102,044, forward strand.
GATGCTGCTGACGTGCTTGTTCACGGCCGCCTCCGTGACGAACAGGGCGCCGGCGATCGCGCCGTTGGCGAGTCCCTCGGCCATCAGGGCGAGGACCTCCCGCTCGCGAGAGGTGAGCCGCTCCAGTGGATCATGGCGACGGTTGAGCAGTTGGCGGACCACCTCGGGATCGATCACCGTCTCGCCCGCCGCGACCCGGGTGACCGCGTCCACGAACTCGGCGACCGCGCTGACCCGGTCCTTCAGCAGGTAGCCGACGCCGGCGTCGGTGCCCAGGTCCAGCAGGTGGGCGGCATAGGACTGCTCGATGTACTGGCTCAGCACCAGGACCGGCAGGCCGGGCCACTCGCGGCGCAGGGCGATGGCCGCCCGTAGCCCGTCGTCGGTGTTGTCCGGAGGCATCCGGACATCGGTGACCACGATGTCCGGCCGCTGCTCGCGGACGGCGTCGATCAGTGCGCCGGCGTCGCTGACAGAGGCGGTGATTCGGTGGCCGAAGCGGGTGAGGACGCCGACGAGGCCGTCACGCATCAGGGGAGAGTCCTCGGCGATGACGACGGTCAGTGGCATGGCAGCTCCAGGTGCAGAAGGGTCGGTCCACCGGGCGGGCTGGAGACGCGCAGCCGCCCGTCCGCGGCCGCGGCCCGGTCGGCGAGGCCCACCAGTCCCGTCCCGGTCGTGGGGTCCGCTCCGCCGACCCCGTTGTCCCGGACGGAGACGGTCAGCATCCCCGCGTGCAGATGTGCCTGCACCCCTGCCCGGGTGGCCTGGCTGTGCTTGGTCGTGTTGGCCAGGGCCTCGGCGACCACGAAGTAGGCGGTGGTCTCGACCGGGGTGGGCAGGCGGCGCGGCAGACGGATGTCGACCTCGACGGGCAGGACGGAACGGGCAGCAAGGTTCTCCACGGCGGCGGCGAGCCCGTGGTCGGTGAGGGCCTTGGGGTGGACTCCGCGGCTGAGTTCGCGCAGCTCGGAGACAGCCAGGGTGAGTTGCTCCTGCGCGTCGGCGATCCGCTGGTCGAGCGTCGATCCGGGTCCGGCGTCCAGCCGGGCGAGCCCGAGGGCCACGTTGAGGGAGACGAGCCGCTGCTGGGCGCCGTCGTGCAGGTCCCGTTCGATCCGGCGGCGCTCCGCGTCGAAGGCGTCGACCAGCCGGGCGCGAGAGGCGTGCACCTCGGTGAGCCGGTAGCCCAACTCGCCGTCGCGCGGCGCCAGCAGCAAGCGGGTGACCGCCCCCCTGGCCGCGGCCCAGGCCGTGACCGTGTACGGGCCGGCGGGCAGCAGGCACAGCCCGACCACCAGCCACGGCCAGGCCGAGGGGTCGTCGAGCGGCGCCGTGATCAGCAGGAATGGGACGACCAGGCCGAAGGCGAGGACGAGCAGGTCCATCCACCACAGCGCGGTCATCGACACCGCGGTGAAACCCAGTTCGCGCCAGGTGGCCGGCTCTCGCAGCCGGGTGCGCAGCCACCCCCGCGCGCCCGGCCGCTCCGGCGGCCGGTGCGGGTCCGGCACCGGGTCCCTGTCCGCCAGGCGCAGCCGCCACCGCTCGAAGCGGGCCACGGGCACGCCGGACAGCGCGACGGCGAGCACGAAGACCGCGCCCACGCCGACGGGCAGCGAAGCCACTCCGATGGCCAGCAGGGCCGGCAGGACGACGACGGTCGTCCCGCCGAAGGCCACGCCGGTCACCAGGTAGGCCAGCGAGCGCCACGGCCATGCCGAGCGCAGGACTCTCAGCGGATTCTCGGCCAGGGCCTGCCAGGCGGTCCGGTGTCGCATGCCGCGACGCTATCGAACGGCGAAGTCGCGTGTCGGTAGTGCCTGTACTACCTCTCTTCTCCCATCCGCACCAATGCGCGGGCCGCCGGTGGACCGCTGCACTGGAGGACATGAAGACGCTCCCCACCACGACCGGTTCCGGCCGCGACTCGGTGCACAGGTCGGCCCGTACTGTCGCCGGTTCCACCCCCCGCACCGCGGCACGCCGCCTGGCCGCACTCCTGACCGCCGCCGCGGCGGCGGTGGCCCTCGCGGCCGGGCCCGCCGCTCTGCCGGCCTCGGGCGCGCAGGCTGCCGGGCTGACCTCGGACGCGGTCGACCGCTACGTCCGGCACTACGTGGAGCGGACCGGTCTGCCCGGCGCCGTCGTCGCGGTGACCGAGGGCGAGCGGGTGGTGCACACCGCCGGCTACGGGCACACCGCAGCCGGTCAGCCGATGACCTCCGCAACCCGGGTGCCGGTGGCCTCCCTGTCGAAGGCCATGACGGCCATCGCCGTCGTGCAACTCGCCGAGGAGGGCCGGGTCGACCTGGACCAGCCCGTGCACCGCTACCTGCCCGAGTTCACCATGGCCGACCCGCGGGCCGAACAGATCACCGTCGGCCAGTTGCTGACCCAGACCTCCGGCATGGCCGACTCCGCCTACCCCGACCTGACCCGGGCCCAGCCGCGCACCCTCGAGGAGGCGGTCGCCGCCATGCGCGGAGCGCACCTCGCGGCCGCTCCGGGCACCAGGTTCAGCTATCACAACCCCAACTACTTCGTGGCGGCGCGGCTGGTGGAGGCGGTCAGCGGGCAGGAGTTCGGCAGCCGGCTCACCGAGCGGATCTTCGGTCCGCTCGGGATGACGCACACCACCTCGGTGGCGCAGACCCTCGACATGCCGGAGCAGGCCCGCGGCTACGTCCGCGCGTACGGGACGCTGGTCGCCCGTCCCCACCCCCGCTGGTTCACCGAAGGCGCGTTCGGCGTCGTGACCACGGCCGACGACCTCTCCCGGTGGCTGATCACCCAGAACGACCAGGGCCGCACCGCGGACGGCCGTCGCATCGTCTCCCCATCCGGCATCGACCTCACCCACACCCCTCCCGGGACACCGGACGACGCTCGTTATGCGATGGGCTGGACGGTCGAGAACCGGGACGGCGGCCCCGTGCGGCTCCAGCACACCGGCCAGCTCCTGACCCACAACTCCATGGCGGTCCTGCTGCCGAGCAGCCGGGTGGGCATCGCCGTGGTCACCAACACCGGCATGGTCTCCGGGGACGACGCCCAGCAGATCGCCGAGGGGCTCGTCGCCGTGGCGCAGGGCAAGCACCCCGAGGTCGAGGAACCGTTCACCATGACGGCCGACTGGGTGCTGCTGGCCCTCACCGTCCTCGCGCTCGCCCTCGGTCTCCGGGGATGCCTCCGGGCCGGGCGCTGGGCCGAGCGCACCGTCCGGCGGCCGTGGTGGCAGACCGCGCTGCGCGTACTGCCGTACGGCCTCGTGATCGCCTTCTTCACGCAACTGGCGAACCTGCTGGGCCTGTTGTTCAACCGCTCCGGCACTCTTGCCCAGGCCGCCTACGCCTGGCCGGCCCTGTTCGTCTGCGCGGCCGTGGGCGCGCTGGCGGGGGGCGTGGTGCTCCTCGTCCGGAGCTGTGCGCTGCTTCTGCGCTGGCGGGCCGGCCGGACGCAGCGGGGCCTGGCGCGGCTGCCGCAACGCGGCCGGCGCTGACGTGACGCCGGCCCTCTGCCTTATCCGCCCTCATCCAGTGCCCGGGACGAGCCGGTGGGCGATTCGCCGGGAGGAGCCCGCGGCTGCCACGCGCGCCGTCACAGGTGGCGCATGACTGCGACAACAGCTGCTGTTCGAACCCACGCTCCGAGATCACTCCAGTGAGCTCCTACGCCTCGACCGCAAGGCCGACGAGCGGGACGGCCGCCCCATCCAGCACCGGCAGTGTGAGCGCGGCGGCCACCTCCTCCCTGGCCCGCTCCAGGAACGTGCCGACGAGACGGTCGGGGAGCCCGGCCTTGCTGTGGGCGGAAGGCTCGGTCAGGGGCAACATATGCCAGGCCGACGGCTCCACCCGTTCGAGGACGTCGAGTACCGCGGCCTGCCACAGGTCTGCGACGACCGGACCAGGGCCGAGTTCAGGATGCGCGCGGCGAAGCCCTCGCGGCTGACGATCGGGTCGAACTGCGCGTGCACCCGGGCCGAGACGGCCAGCTGGGCCACGGGCAGCCCCGCATGGACGTACCCCGTGGCCGCTCCGTCCATCGGCAGCGCCACGGCCACCGGAACGGTGGGACCGAGCCTCCTTGTGGAGGCGGCGCCACCCGGGCGGGACGGGATCAGCGTGTCGTAGACGCGCCAGAGGGCGCCCCCGGTGGTCCGGGCCTCCCGCACCCGGACGGCGTGCTCCGCGCCGTCGACCGGCAGGCTCAGGGAGGTGGCGTCCTGCCAGCTCAGTCGCAGGACCCTCTGCTTCGGGCCGGTGGGGTCAGCAGTCGCCACGGTGACCTGTTCGAGGTGGCGCAGGAAGAGCAGGGAGCTGTCCTGCCGGTTCTCGAACCACTCGAGGAGTTCCTCGGCCGCGAGGACCCCGGGGTCGAGCGGGATGCGGAAGACCGTCCATTCCCGCCCCGAGATGTCCGCCGGCAGGCGTAGGAGGTCGGCCGGTTCCAGGGTGATGCCGGCGAATCGCACGTGGTACGGGTGGCCGTGCACCTCCCAGGAGGTCGAGAGCAACCGAAGTGTCGTCAGGCCGATGCCGAACCGACCGGTGCTCGCGGAGTCCAGTCGCTTGCCGCTGATCCACGGCAGCCCGAGCCTCGGGATGTCGGCCAGGCGCAGGCCGCTGCCGTCGTGCGCGATCAGGAGCTCGGTCGGCCGCCGGTGGAAGCGGATCTCGCGGGCTCCGGTGTCGTCGGCGTCCCGATCCCCTCTGCGGGCCCGAGGCGGACCGCGTCGGACGCCGCCTCGGGCCCGCCTCACCGACGCGCGGTATCAGCGGTTGTAGAGCTTGCGCGCCAACAGGTAGCCGGCGAGCGCGATCACCGCGCTCCACGCGACGGCCTTCGTGAGGTCGGCGCCGGCCGGCTGGGCGGCGAGCAGCTTGCGCAGGGTCTCGATGACCGGGGTGAACGGCTGGTGGTCGGCGAACCAGCGCAGCGGCGTCGGCATCGACGAGGTGGGCACCACGCCGCTGCCGAGGAACGGCAGGATCAGCAAGGGCATCGGCAGGTTGCTGGCGGTGGCGACGTTGCGGGTGATCATGGCGAGCGCGACGGACAGCCAGGTGATGGCGAAGGTGAACATGGCCAGGATGCCGATGACACCGAGCCAGTCCAGGGCGGTGGCGGCGGGCCGGAAGCCCATCGCGAAGGCGGCGGCGGTGGTCGCGGTGAGCGCGAGGAAGTTCTGCACCAGGGCGCCGAGCACGTGTCCGGTGAGGACGGAGACGCGCGCGATGGCCATGGTCTTGAACCGGGCGACGATCCCGCCGGTCATGTCCATCGCGACGGCGATGGCGGTGCCCTGGGCGGCGCCGGCGATGGTCGTGGCCATGATGCCGGGCGTGAGGTAGCCGACGTAGGCGGCGCGGCCGCCGCCGATGCCGGCGCCCATGGTGCCGCCGAGGACGTAGACGAACAGCAGCAGGATGATCACCGGGACGGCCGTGTAGGTCAGCAGCGGCGTCGGGTAGCGGCGGACGTGTTTGAGCTGGCGGCGCAGCATGGTCGCGGAGTCGGCGACGGCTTTCATCGGGCAGGTTCCTTCACAGCGATGTCGTTGGTGCCGTTGATGGAGTTGGTGTCGTCGGTCAGGGCGAGGAGGACTTGGTCAGGGCGAGGAAGACGTCGTCGAGGTCCGGGGTGTGCACCGTCAGCCCCGCCACCTCTGCGTCGATCGCGTCCAGCTGGCCCACGACGGCCCTCAGTGCCTCGGCCACGCCGCCGTCCGGGATCTGGACGGTGAGTTCGGCGTCGTCGGCGAAGCGCACGGCGATGTGGCCGCCGGGAATCAGGCGCTTGAGTTCGTCAGGCGTCCCCTCGGCGACGAGCCTTCCCTCACTGAGCAGGGCCACGCGGTCGGCGAGCTGGTCGGCCTCCTCCAGGTACTGGGTGGTCAGGAAGACGGTGACACCGTCGTTCTCGACCAGGTCCCGCACGGTGCGCCACAATTCGCGGCGGCTGCGCGGGTCCAAGCCGGTGGTCGGTTCGTCGAGGAAGATCAGCCGGGGCACGCCGACCATCGTCATGGCGAGGTCCAGGCGGCGACGCAAGCCTCCGGAGTAGGTGGCGACGGGTTTGCGGGCGACGGCCGTGAGGTCGAAACGTTCGAGCAGCGCCTGCACGGTCCGGCGGCGCCGCGAGCGGCCGACGTGCAGCAGGTCGGCCATCAGGCGCAGGTTCTCCTCGCCGGTGAGCAGGTCGTCCACTGCGGAGAACTGGCCGGTGACGCCGATCGCGGCGCGCACCGCGTCGGGGTCCCGGGCCAGGTCGTGGCCGGCCACGCGGATCTCGCCGGCATCGGCCTTGATCAGGGTGGACAGGATCTGGACGATCGTGGTCTTACCGGCGCCGTTGGGGCCGAGCAGGGCGAAGACCGTGCCCTGCGCGACGGTGAGGTCGACGCCGTCCAGGACGAGGTGGGCGCCGTAGGACTTGCGCAGTCCAGTGGCGGAGATGATGGCATCTGTGTTCAGCACGAGCTGAAAGCTACGTTGCGTTCAGAGAAAATGTCTACGGATAGATCCACATAACCGCAGTTCAACGGCCATATTTTGATGCAATGACGATGCCGCCGAATGCACCGTTGGCGTTGCACCAGGTGTCGCCGAATGCAAGACTGCGGCCATGCCAGGAGGAAGACTGACCCAGCAGGACCGCCACCGCATCGCCGCCGGACTCGTCGAGGGGCTCTCCTACGCCGAGATCGCCCGGCGCCTCGGCCGGACCACGTCGACGGTCACCCGGGAGATCGGCCGCAACGGCGGTCCGGCCGGCTACCGCGCCGAACTCGCGCAGCAGGCGACGGAGCGCCGGGCACGCCGCCGCACGCCGAGCGCCGGGCGCACGCCCGGCGCCGGGCACACGGACGCCCAGGACCAGGCGGTGGAGCTGGCGGTGGGCACCGGGCTGCCGAAGATGATGGCCAGGGTCCTGATCGCACTGTGGCTGAGTACGGACGGCAGGCTCACAGCCACCGAGCTGACCCGGGAGCTGGGAGTCAGCCCGGCATCGGTCTCGGCGGCGGTCGGGTATCTGATCCGCCAGGAGCTGATCCGGCGCGAGGCCCAGGGACGCCGGGACGTGTACGTGGTCGACAACGACGCCTGGTTCCAGTCGACGGTGACCGGCGCGGAGCAGACGCTTCATGCGGCACAGGTCGCGGTCCAGTACGCGGAGCAGATCGGCCTCGACACGCCTGCCGGAGCGCGGTTGGCGAAGAGTGGGGCGTTCCTGGAGCGGATCAGCCTGGACGCGTTGGAGTCGGCGGCCCGGTGGCGCGACCTGCTGAGGTGACACGAGTCCCCTGCGTCTTCAGGCGCTCAACGGCTTCTCAGCACGACCGATGGCTTGACAGTGAGACCCGCATTGAGGGGTATCCCGCGCCGCCTGGTGCCGGACAACCTGAAGACCGGCGTGTGGCTGCGTAGGTGACAACGGACAGCACTTGTCGACGAGTTTGGGCAGCAGATGCTGATCTTCGGGCTGCGAAGTGTCGGTGAGAACTGACAGCACCGACGGCGGTGTCCGTGCTGTCGGTGGTCTCCGGAATGATGCCCCTGTCCGAGGTCGATAGAGAGGGGCTGTCATGGATGACGAGCTGGGCGATCTGATCCACCTGGCTGATCCGCCGGGAACGAGCGGTCACGCTGTGTCTCTGCGTGTACTGGAGTGGCCCGCCCCGGGCGGCGAGTTCCTCGACTGCGAGTTCGTCGTGTCGACCGGGACCATCAACGGCAGCTTTCCCGTCGGCATCACGTCCGATGACCTGGACCAGTGGGAGGAAGCCCTGGACAAGCTGGTCGGCAATCGGTTCGTCTCGTGGCTGAACTCCGGCCGAACGGTCCAGCTCGGGATCAAGCCGTTGGCTTCTGGAGCGATCGGTGTGTCGCTTCAGGACGCTCCGTCCTCGCAGGTGACGGTCAGCCTGCCTCTCTCGCCGTCGGCCGGCTGGATCGAGGACCACCGTGTGCGCCTTGATCATGTGCGGCGGGTGTTTGCGGGCTGACCGTTCCGGGGCGGTGTTCGAAGGGCATGGCCAGGTGGCGGCGCTCTCCGAACACCTGGCCCCAGACAGTCGTCAGCTGACGGCTGCCTGCTGTTCGGCGCGGGCGCGGGTGGTGGCGAGGCGGTAGGAGTCGGTGCCGGTCTCGATGATGTTGCCGCCGAAGGTGAGTCGGTCGACGATGGCCGCGCAGAGGCGGGGGTCGGTGAAGGTCTTGGTCCAGCCGCCGAACGACTCGTTGGAGGCGATGGCGACGCTGTTCTTCTCCTCGCGCTCGGTCAGGACCTGGAACAGCAGTTCGGCGCCGCGTCGGTCGAGTTCCATGTAGCCGAGTTCGTCGATGCACAAAAGATCGACGCGGCCGTAGCGGGCGATGGTCTTGGTGAGCTGCTTCTCGTCCGCGGCCTCGACCAACTCGTTGACGAGCTTGGTGGCGAGGACGTACTTGACCCGGAAGCCGGCCATCGCGGCCTCGGTGCCCAGCGCGATCAGCAGGTGGGACTTGCCGGTTCCGGAGTCGCCGATGAGGCAGAGCGGCAGGCTCTTCTTGATCCACTCGCAGGTGGCGAGGGTGTGGATCATCGCCGGGTCGATGCTGGGGTTCGCGTCGAAGTCGAACTTCCGCAGCGACTTATCGCGGGGGAAACCGGCGGCCTTGATCCGACGCTCCGAACGGCGCCGGGCCCGGTCGTCGCACTCGGACATCAGCAGTTCGGCGAGGAACCCGAGGTAGGACATCTGCTCGCGGGAGGCCGTCTCGGCAAGTTCGGGGAACTGGGCGCGGATGGTGGGCAGCCGCAGCATCCGGCAGGCCTGGTCGATGGCCGCGTTGGCGGCCTGCTCGGTGAGTCCTCGCTGACGGGGGAAGGTCACGGCGCTCTCCTTCAGGTGGTGGTCGGGCGGTCCTGCCGGTGACGGCGCAGGAGCTGGTCGTAGTGGGCGACCGACGGCAGCGGCCGGGTGTCGGGAGGCAGGTGGGCCAGGCGCCGCGCGGTCAGGGACGTCACCTTCGCGCGGTCAGCCGCGGGTGGCTCCGGCCCGGCCGGCTCCGCGGTGTCGGCTTCGGCCGCCTTGCGGGCCTCCAGCGCGACGGCGTCGGCGGTCAGCGCACCCGCCTTCAGGGCGACCGCGAGACCAGCCACCAGGTGCTCGTGGGGCAGGTGGCGGCTCAGCAGCAGGACCTCGATCAGGGCCCGGGTGCCGTCGCGCTCGCCGTGAGCCTTGCAGGCCGCCGCCCACCAGGCGTCGTGGACGGGGGTGAACCTGCCTGCGGAGCGGGCCTGGTCGAGCGCGGTCGCCCCGGGCAGGGCACCCGGCTTGCGGACCAGCACCTCAAGGTAGTGGTCGAGGTCGAGGCGGGTGCCGCCCTTGGCGATCAGCCGCTCGTGCCGGGCGACCTCCTCCCTGCCCTCGTGGACGACCACCTCGGAGGCGTGCAGCATCACGCGGACGGTGCGGCCGATCAACCGCACCGGTACCGAGTAGCGGTTCGTGCGGACGCTGATCTGGCCGTAGCGGTCGACCCGCAGCGTGAACAGCCGTCCCGTTTCGAACGGCTCGTCCGGAAGCGGCGCCAGCAGCGGTCGCTCGGCGGCGAAGTACTCCCCGATGGTGCGGGGCCGAGAGCGGATCCGGCGGACGTTGTCCTCCTCGTCCCACCGCTCGATCATGGCGTTCAGCTCGGCGAGCGTGGCGACTTCGGGGACGGGGACCAAGTGGTTGCGGCGGAACCAGCCGATCTGGCCCTCGACGCCGCCCTTCTCGTGGGCGCCACGAATGCCGGGCTGGCAGTAGAGGGCGTCGAGGGCATAGTGCGAGCGGAACGCGGTCCAGCGGTCGGCCTCCACCCGCTGGCGGGAGAAGCCCAGCACCTGGGCGACCGCAGCCCTAAGGTTGTCGTAGCGGACCTTCCCGGTCGGCACCCCGCCCAGCGTGTTGAGAGCGTGGACGTGGCCTTCGAAGAACGCCTCCTGGCCGGCCGAGGCGAAGATGCGGTGCACCGCCTTGCCCGAGTAGGACAGCCGGAACGCGAAGAGGTAGCAGGTCACCAGCTCACCGGCCAGACGCACTGTCACGTCCCCGAAGTCGACCTCCGCTTCCGCACCGGGCTTGTGGGTCTGCGGCACGAAGGCGTCCACCGTGCCCCGCCCGGCCTCGATGCGGATCTCCTCGCGCCGCGACGCCACGTAGCCGCGGACCATCTGGTAGGAGATCTCGTCCGCGTCGTGCTCGTCCACCAGCCGGTCGAAGATCCGCTTCACTGTGTGGCGCTGCTTTCGCGGCGCGTCCAGGTCGGCCCGCAGCATCTGGTCGATCAACGGCTTGAACGGGTCCAGCCTGGTTGCCCTGGGCTGCAGCTTCTTCCGCGGCTCCGGCCAGGCCGACGACAACGCCTTCTGCACCGTGCGGAACCCGACGCCGTACTTGCGCTCCAGCGCCCGGCCGGACAGGCCCGCCCGGGAGTCGCGGCGGATCGCCGCGTACAGATCGACCTTGGACTTCGGCAGCACCCATGCCCCCTCGTCGTGCAGAGCACAACCATGGTGTCGAAGCAAGCACTCAGGCGCTGTCAAAACTCGACGACATCACTCTCCCGTGGCACAGGACGCTGTCGTCGCTGACCGACAGGTGCTGTCACAACTCACATATAAAGCCAGGCGTGGACAAGCCGGACCTCTACGACCCGAAGATCAACAAGTCGTACGCCGAACTCGCCTCCTACTATGGGGCGTTGGTGGACCCGGCGAGAGCGTCGCACCCCAAGGACAAGCCCAGGGTGGAACGGCCCATGCCCTACATCAGGGACTCGTTCTGGAGCGGGCGCACGTTAACCTCCCTCGACCACATGCAGGCCGAAGCCCTCATCTGGGCGAGGGAGACCGCCGGACGCCGCCAGTGCCAGCCGCTTCAGGGGCGGCGCCACTGGCGGTGTTCGAGGCGGCGGAGGCCGGAGCCCTCCTCCCACTGCCCGAGACGCGGTTCGTGCTGGCGAAGTGGTCGACCGCCACCGTCGGCCCCGACATCCACATCAAGGTCGGCCGCACCGCTGTCCAGCCGAGGTTGACCAGATCGTCGAACCTGCGATGAGGACCATCGTTTGCCCAACGGCCCCGCGTGGTCGGCGAAGCCGCACACCACTATTTCGACGGTGCCCGCTTCGGCCCGCTTCGTCCGAAGGCACCTCAGCGACGCCGAGCCCAACACCCGGTTCGTCACCGAGTTCAGCGAGCACTCGAATCGGACGACGGATGCGGAGGCCGAGTTCCTGCAACAAGCCGAGAAGGCACTCGCGGAACTCATGGATCCGAACTAAACGGACGGGGCGAAGACCGCCCAGTGACGACGAGCGGGCGGGCCACCCCGAGGATCCGGATGGCCCGCCCGCAGGATGAGATGACCGAGGCCAGCGCCCTGGCGTTCGCACAGTCGTCGTGAGCCGTCAGAGGAGCGTGTAGACGTTGGTGTCGACAGCAGGCGCCGACGGATCGCCATCTCCGCCCTGTCCCGCGGGCGGGTTCTTGGTGGGGTTCGGGGCGAACGGTGACGGCACGTCTTCCCTGGGCTGCCCGGTAGGCGAGTCCTTGAAGTGTCGGAGAGCGCGGTCCAGGCCCGTAAGTTCCCTTGAAACGACAAGGTTCGGGGTCTTCAAGACCTCGGATACCAGCTTGATGTTCTCGTCGATGCACCCGGCAGCGGGCTTGTCGGGGATCTTCCACTTGTCACCGGCGGGGTAGAACTCAGAGTTGGCGCCGGTGTCCACGAGCGCGATGGGGCCGATCTTGAGTTGCTGGCCGCCATCGTGCTCAAAGGCAACGTCCACCACGCCAAGCCACGGCGAGTTGCCACCGGGGATAGTCGGTAGTCCCACCGTCAGCATGAGGCGGTCGTGCTTGTTCGCGGTCACCTCGTAGCTGATCGCCTTCGTGAGCGTGAAGGGCTTCGCCGGCGGTACGGGCTGCTGATCCTCGGGAATCTTGAACTGGTAGTTGGCCGAGACGACCAGCTGCCCGCCGACAGCAGCGCACGATTTCAGGGACTGGAGGCGGTTGAACGTAATGCTGGCCTTCGTGACCAAGGAAGTGCCGTTGGCGATGTTCCCCAGCGTGATGTCGATGTGGGGACCGTGAAGGTCTACCTTCGTTCGCGCCGCGTTCTGGACAGAGGCGTCGTATTCCTCGCCCTCGATGCCGCCCTCGATGTAGGCAGAGACCTGCGACGCTGCGAGATTGGACTTCAACTCCGGCCCGCTCCGGGCCAGGTCATTGGAGGTCTGCGAGTCCCGCTCGATCCGGAAGACGACGACGCCCACAGCCACAGCGACAACCAGGCCCAGGGCGATGCCGATCCTGACGAACCGGTTGTGCTTCGCTCGGCGTCCGACCTCCTTCGGCGAATCCAGAACGATGTCGCCGCTCTGGGTGATGGCCTGTGTGGCGTTGCCGTAGGCGTTGATGTTCTGGGAGCCCGGCTGGTCGGGGCTACCCATCACGGGGTCCGGGCCTTGTTGCCGACCACGATGTCGCCGGTCTGGGTGATGTTCTGCGTGGCGTTGCCGTAGGCGTTGATGTTCTGGACAAAGGTCTGCTGCGGCGCGGGTACCGCGGCACGGACCTCCTCGACCAGGGCCCGGAGGTCGTCTTCGAGCTCCGGGTTCTCCTCCAGCAGCTCAGTCAGCTTCACCGTCCACCGGTCCCGGAGCGCCGCCCGGACGCGCTCTTGCTGCGGTTCGGCGGCCTGGTCGAGTTCCATCGGGATTCGGTCGAGCTGCACCGACACGCGCTGCTCGTCCCGGTCGTCGCCTCGGCCGAACAGCCGGGCGACCTTGCCCTTGGTGCCCTGCCAGATGTCCGTTGCCGCCGCGCCGACAACCGCGGTTCCGCCCGCGGCTGCCAGTTCCACCAGTGCGTCCGTCAACACCTGTGATCTCCCGCTCCGTTGAGGGATGCGCGGACACGTGCGGCCCGCTAGGGCACACAAGGTAGTGCATAGTCAGATCACGGGCGGGTGAAAGTACGCAGTAGGCCTGTCGCTATACGCGCGGACGGTTGATCCCGGTGAAGGTGAGACCCCGAGGCGCGGGGAGCTCGTACCAGGGCCGGTAGGAGGTGAGCTTCTCCACGAGCGTGTCGTGCCCTCGTTCTCGCGGTCGACCTCGACCAGGAGGACCAGCACGTCGGGGCCGGGGTCGCGCAGCACCAGGTCGGTGAACAGCGAGCGGCGGTGCCGGATCGGGTGCTCGACCTCGGTGGAGAACGCTTCCAGGTACCCGATGTCGGCGCGGGCGAGAAGGCCGGCGGTGGCGACGACGTCCAGGGCGTGCTCGGAGAACGCGGTCGACGGGCCGTCCCGCTCGGGGCGCAGCGCCGCGAGCTTCGCCCCGGCCGGGAGCAGGCCTGCAGCCTCGCGGCGTCCGGCCGCGGTCAGGCACCAGAGCTTGCGGTTGTCCGGCAGGCGCAGTTCCTCCCGCACCCTCCCAGCGTCCTCCAGGTCGCGGATGGCGTCGCGGGTCGCCTTGCTGTCCCGGCAGGACCAGATGCCAGAGCTCACGGGCGGTGGCGCGCTGAAACAGGGCAAGCGACACCAGGACCCCATTCCTGACCGGCTGTGTGAACCCCGCTTCCACCGCACCTCAGCGGCAGGGGGACGAGGGTGCATCCTGGGAGGAGGTATAGATGACCATGGCCGGACGCTACCGGCCGAGGGCCGTCCGGAGAAGCGAGTATCGGCAGCGTCCGGCACCGCAGACGGCCCGTCAAGCCGACGGTGCGCACGGGAAGGGACAAATCGGTGGCGCCACCGGCACACCGGACACAAGACTGCGCAGATGGATGCCCTGCCGCCGCTTCCCTGGCCCGTCCCGGACCCACGCGCCCACCACTTCGTGAACCACTACTCGGACATGCACGCCCTGGTCGCCGAGCTGGTCCTGCCCGAGCACGCGCCCGCCTACGTGGTCAGCGTGCTGGAGACCTCACGCGAGCTGATCCGGCACTCGTACTACCGGTACGAGTTCACCACCGTCGCCGTCGCATACTCGCTGTTCGCCCTGGAACGCGCCCTGGCCGAGCGCCTCGGCGCGAAGAAGAAGACGTTGCAGCAGCTCATCGAGCAGGCCGCCGCCACCGGCGTCATCACCGCCGACCTCGCCGACCGGCTCGACGCCGGCCGGCCGCTGCGCAACAAGTTCGCCCACGGCGATCTGACCGGCAGCGCCCTCACCCCAGCCATGGCCGTGGGCATGGTGCGCACCGCCTTCGACACCGCCGAGTTGCTGTTCCCCGCCCCGGCCGGGGCGGCCGCGGTACCGGGCCGGGCCGGTACCGCACAGGCCTGAAGCGCGGCAGCGCCCTCAGAACTGAATGTCGAGGGCGGGGCTGAGGACGTCGCCGCCGCCTTCGACACCGGATCGGCGGCGGGGCCAGCCACGGCCCTGTCGGCGGATCCGGCAGCGCAGGGCAGGCGGGTCCCCGTCCGTTCCCTGGTCAGTGTGAAGTCGGCGACGGGGCGGGAAGCATCAGGCAGGGGGTCCTGACCCGGAAGAGGAGAAGTCCGCCGGTCGTGGTCTCGACCGTGACCAGGTATCGGCTCGATTCCTGGGATGCGTCGAGGATCGTGTCCACTTTGCCGTCGGTGGTCTCCCGGTAGCCATCGACCTTGAAACCCTGCTGTTCGAGCATCGCGCGGACTTTACGGACGGCCTCGGGGTGCTGTTCGAGCGGGGCGGAGCTGTAGGCCACGTACGTCAGCTTGTACCGGCCGTCGTCCCGGACCTCGTCGTTCTTGCCGACACAGTTGCTGAACTTCGGTTCGGCGCTTCCCGGGTCGAGAGCGGTTCCGGCTGTCTGCGCCATGTACTCGGTCATGTGCTGGGCCCAGTCCTGGGCGTCCTGGCGGGCCTTGACGGGGAGCGGATCGTTGGGACCGGGTGTGGACATGCATCCTCCGAGAATCAGTGGCAGGCAGAGCGCTATCGCGGCAGCACCCAGACGTCGGACTCCGACACGGCGTGCGGCAGGTCGTGGAAAGGGGAACGGCACAGTGAAATTCCTTGCGGCCGGCAGGGTGAAGACCGGTTCGGCCGGGCCGTGGTCGGCCCGGGCTCTAATGGTCACGGACAGACGATGCATTGGGATGCACCTTGGGAACCGTGGACGGCGGCTTCTCGACAATGAGGCGGCCCTGGTTGTCGAGGCTCTTACTGCCGGCATCCCAGTACCCGCTGTGCCCGGACGTGTCGGTCAGGAAGTTGTTCCCGCCGAACCGGTCGATCATCGGGTCGTCGCCGAGGGTCAGACCCGTGGCATATTCGATACCGTCGTCCGCCGCCCTGCCGGTCCAGAAGTGGCTCGGGTCGATGTGCAGTTGGTCGGCGCGCTGGACGGTCATTCCGGGGCTCGCGATGGCGACGATGTCGTCGGCGCCCAGTCCCTGCCCGCCGGCGGCGGCCGCACCGACGAGCGTCGTCCCGTAGCTGTGGCTGAAGACCGAGAGGTGGCTGTGGTTACCGGCGCTGTCCTGGGCGACGCGGGTGCCTTGGGTGAACTGGCGTAGCGCCTCGGACCCGTCCTGGGCCCGGGTGGTGCCGCCGACGCCGACGTTCGCTTCTTGCACGACCGGGATCTCGGGGGCGTCGTAGCCGAGCCACGAGATCACGGAGACCTTCTGGCCCGTCCCCTTCGACGCCTCCTTGGCGGCCTCCTGCATGCTGTTGATGCGTTCGAGCTGGCCTCCCGTGCCGGCGACCGTGGTCCCCGTCCCTGGCACCAAGACGGCGGTGTGGTCGGCGGTGTCGGGGTTGCCCATCGCGATGACCGCTTTGCCGTCACCGCCGTAGGACTTGGAATCGTACGAGAGCAGGAACAACTGCTTGTCCCCGACCGCGGTGTCGTGCTGGTCGAGCTGTTCCTTGAGCTTGATCAGATTCTGCTCACGGAGGTTCCACTCCCCCTCGTCGATTCCGCTTCCGCGGGCGGTGCCGGACCGCAGCCCGTCCAGCTCCTGGTCCAGGGCCAGCCGGTTCGCCTCGTCCCAGACCGTCGCGGGTAGACCGTCCAGCTGCCCGACCTTGTCCGGGTAGAGCGCAAGGTAGCTGCTCTGCTGCTCCGGGGTCAGGGACTTCCACCAGTCGGCGGACTTCTGCGGGTCCTTGTTCTCGGGGACGTACGGGTCGGCGAGGCCGAGGTCCTTCGCCACGTCCTTCACGTCGGTGGAGGTCTCGGCGGTGGAGCCGAACGTCCTGGGCCGGGTCAGGATGTCGGCGTCGAGGCGGCCAAGGGCGTGGTCGCCCTTGTCGCTCGCCTCCTTCGCGTCGGCCAGCGCCTTGTTGATCCGCTCCTGGGCCTGCGTGCACAGGTCGGCCAGCGCCTTGCGTCCCTGGCTGGCCCTGGCCTCCGGGTCGTTCTGCTCGCCCTTGCTCAGCGCCGGCAGGTTCACGATTCCGTCGGCGCCGACGGTCAGGCCCCACTCCTCCGCGCGGTGAACGGCGTTCTTCAGGTTGGTCTGCACCTGGTACATCCGGTCGGCGACGGTGGCCAGGGTGAGGGCGACGGACTCAACCCGCACGATCTCCAGGATCTGCTCGTTCCGGCCCAGGGTGTAGAACGCCTTCTGCGCGTCCTCACCCTCCCAGTTCCCGTTTCGCAGGGGCCCGTTCACCTGGCTGCGGTGCCGACTGTCGGCGGCCTGGGCCCCGTTGGACAGGGCCCGCCAGGCCTTCGCGGCTTCGTGCAGTCCGGTCGGATCGAACCGGAGCAGCAACTCGTACAGGTTGCTCACCGGCCCGGCTTCTCCCATGCCTCGCCGATCCTCTGCTTCTGCCACACGTCGGCGTTGGCGTTCTCGTTGTGGTTGTAGGCCTGCGCCGTGGCGGTGAGGTTGTCGGCCGTCTTGTTGAGGCGGTCGCTGACGCCCGCCAGCACGGGCGCCCAGTTGCCCGCGACCTGGCTGAGCCGAGAGGCCACCGACTAACCCGTCAGCTGGCCGGAGGCTGTCTGGCTGGCGGTGACGGCCGCCTGACAGGGCTTCGCGAAGTCCTCCCCGATCGCCCGTGCCACGCCTGCGGACATGCTGATCTCCCCCGGATCGACCTTGAGATGTCCCACTGCTTTCCCCTCCCGACAGACCCATTGGTCGACAGCGAGCCTATTCAGGTAATCAGCTGATCTCTATCCGTATAGATACTCATTACTTATCAGATGATTAGTCCTGTTCTGATGTGTTTCAGCACTTCAAGGACTGCCTCAGGCTCTGTCAGCTGCGCTCCGATCAGATGGAAGTCACAGTGAACGGGGCTGCTGGTGGGCGTCCTCGTCGACGTTCCCGAGGGTCGGGCAGTTCCAGCGGTGCAGGCGGCGCTCGGTGCGGGCGTAGGTGCGGCCGGCGGCCAGGTCGGCGTTCCCGCGCTCCACGTCCTGCCGGGCGCGGGTGCGCATGGCCTCGAGCATCCGCTGCTCGACGGTCGGTCCGAGACCGTGATCGGCGCAGTACGTCACTACCCAGTGCCGTCACCGCGGCGAGGCGGTCGATCAAGGTGTCGTCGACACGGTGGCTTCTTCGGCAGCGGCTTGGCGGGCGGCGACGTTCTCGCACAGCCGGTGGCGCAGTTCCTGGTAGGCGGTGTGGACGGCGCGAGGGGTGCGGGCCGGGGCGACAGTGGGAGGGCCTCCGGCTGACCCCGCCTGCGCGGGGAGGACCTCAACTCCGGCCCAGTGGAGATCGGGGAGCGGGGCTGACCCCCGCCTGCGCGGGGAGGACGCGGCAGGCGAGCCGGATCGCCACGGTCGGATCGTCCTCCCCGCGAGCGCGGGGGTCAGCCGGACGGAATGTCGGTGCGGGAGATGCGGCTGGAGTCTTCCCCGCGAGCGCGGGGGTCAGCCGACTGCGGCTTCGGACAAGACCCTACCTGTACGTGTTCAGAAGCCTGCGGTGTCCAGTTCGAGGCTCAACGGGGGCGGAAGCTGCAGCGGTGTGCCGAAGGGATGCGGGCCTTCGACCCGGGTGTAGCCGAGCTGGCCGGGCTGGGAGAAAAGGGTGCAGGTACGTTCCTGGCGGTCGACCAGGAGGTACACAGGAGCGCCGAACTGCGAGTATCGCCGGCGCTTCGCCATCCGGTCGGTCTCCCCATTCGATGGCGAGGTCACCTCGACGACGAGCACGGTCTGGTCGGGCAGGAGCGCCCCTTCGGTCTTCGCGAGCTCCGCTGGCACCACGGCCAGGTCCGGGACGTAGTAATTCGGCGTTCCGGGCAGGTCGAGGTTTCCGGAACCGGCACGCAGCCCGAGCTCGCGCATACGGGGCCCGATCTGCTCGCGGATCAGGTCGACGGCGGTCTCATGGGCCCAGGAAGGTGACACGGGGGTGATGACTCCCTCGACGATCTCGACACGGTCGCCCGCAATATGCTGAATCGCGTACTTCAGCGCCTGCTCCGGGTTCGGCACCTGACTGTAGTCACCCGGGCTGGCATGCGCCGTACTCATGTGCTGCTCTCCTGTCCGGATCTCAGTCCTCGGGCTGACTCCCGTCGGTTAGGGGCACTCGAGGGATCTGCGGCACCTAGGAACGTTACTAGGAGCTGCCATGCGGCGTGAACGGCGTGCCGGAGTCCTTCCCGCGAGCGCGGGGGTCCTCCCCGCGGACACGGTGGTCAGCGGCTGGTCGCCGACTCCTACGTCTCCGGCAACTCGTTCTCCCCGCGGGCGCGGGGGTCAGCCGGACCCGTCGGGGGATCGGGTGGGATCGGCGGGTCTTCCCCGCGCCCGCAGGGGTCAGCCGCCGTCGCCGCTCGGGATGATGCTCGCCGAGGCCGAGCACCTTGGCGACAGGCGCATGATCCGGCTGCTGACCTGCCCGGAGTGCGGCGTCATCACCTTCGCCGGAGCGATCCATCGGATCGACATGCGGTTCTGCTCGGGCAAGTGCCGATCCCGGGCCTACCGGCGGCGCGCTGCCCGCCGGGCCCTCGCAGTGTGACGTCAGGCCGTTGCGGAAATCGGCGGGCTACCGGTGGTATGACGTCTGGACGTCACGTCCCGTGCGGAGCGCAGGAATCAGAACTCTCTGGAGGCAGGCCCGTGTTCAACACTGTACGTACCGTGATGACCTTCGCCGCAGACCCCGGGGCGTCGGCCCAGTGGTGGGGTGAGTTCCTGGACGTCCCCGTGAAGCTCGACGTCAGCGACACCGGGGCGGTCTACGCCTGGGTGGAGATCGGCGGGGTCGAGGTGGGCTTCCACCCGGCCGACGACGAGCGCAACCCCCGGGGCGGCAGCCCCGTCGTCTACTGGGGCGTGGACGACGTCGACCAGGTCCGGGAGCGGCTGCTGGCAGCCGGCTGTGAGCACCACCGCGGCCCGCTGACGATCGAGCCGGGGCGACGCATCGCCCAGCTGCGTGACCCGTTCGGCACCATCGTCGGCATCGAGGGTCCGTAGAACGCGCCGAAGGTCCGGTGCCCCGCTGGACCCTAGTGGTCAGCGGGGCACCGGGCGTTCGGCGTTCACCGGTCCAGGTCGTGCAGGCTCTCCAGGCCGGGGGCCGCCGCGTACGCGTGCAGGGCGGACTTCAACGAGTCGGCTGTCCAGTTGGCGCCCTGGGCCGCCGTGGCGTCCAGGTACAGGCCCAGCACCTGGTCCGGGCTGAGCTCGTGTCCGGCTTGGCGCAGGACGGCGGGCAGAGCGACCAGGTCGATCAGCCCGGTCACGTCCGGGCGCACGCTTTCCATGTCGAGCAGCAGCCCAAGCCTCTGCGATCACTCCGAAAGCGGCATGTTCCACACCATCACACCGACCGGCTCTCAAACTCACCGAAGAACCGCTGGCTCCCTGACAAGCCGAAGCCGTGGCTCCACACTTCACCCCGGTAGAACACCATGGCAAGTCCGCTTCTGAGTCGCTTGGGTCGCTGAGTCGCTCACCTCACCAGGGCAACGGCCGGAGGCCTGGCTCTCGGCCTGGCACGAGCGTCTCCGGCAGGCAGCGACTCAGCGACCGAAGCGACTGACGGCTCCGGATCCTCCGCCCGTGCCGACAGCACGGATCCGGGGGGACCGGCGTGCTCTGCCCGGAACCGGGCCGCGCGATCGGTCGCTGGGGCGAGCTACCGAAGCGACCCAAGCGACTCGCCCCGGGACCTTCCGGCGGACCTGCCACGCCCGACACGCCGGGGGATACGCCCTGAGAGACTCAGTCGCTTTCAGTCGCTGGGCTTCAGTCGCTACACAAAACCGCAGGTCAGGGCGCATACACCCAGCCAATCAGCGACCGAAGCGACTCAAGCTCGGGTATATGAAGACATTCCCGTGTGCGTGTGCGCGTTATAGACCCGGGCTACAGTCGCTTCAGTCGCTGTTCGCGGTGAAGATCGCTCCTGACCTGCGAAAACGTCGGAGCGACCAAACCAGCGACTGAACGGGCTCAGTCGCTCCCCCAGAGCTTGGTCGCTGAGTTTGTTCGCCAACCCCGGTAGTAACGGTTCGAGCGTCCCCACTCGGCTAGTCTGTGTGAGCTATCTTCTGAACTTCGGTCGCTTCAGTCGCTGATCGGGGTCCTGCCAGTGCCCTGACCTGGCTTTTTGCCCTCAGCGACTGAACGAGCGACCGAAGTCCGAGCAGCTACCGAACAAGGGGAAGGGACCAGCGTGACGGCGCCGATGGCCGTGGGGAGCGACCGAGCGGGCCGCCAGCCGGATGCGCTGGCCGTCGCCCGCTGGTGCGCGGCCCAGGGATGGCCCGTCCATCCGCTCGCCCCCGGACGCAAGACCCCACCCGCCAACTGCCGCCCCTGCCAGGAATCCCCGCACTCCCCCACCGACTGCCCCTGCCCCGCCGCAGGCCGCTGGTGCCACGGCTTCCACGCAGCGACCCTGGACCAGGGCGTCCTCACCGCCTGGTGGCGGGTCAACCCCGACTTCGGGGCCGCGGTCGCCTGCGGCCCCGCCGGCCTGGTGGTCATCGACGTCGACAGCCACACCGACGTCGTCCCCGCCCGCGACCGCATCCTGCCCGGGATCCCGATCCATGAGGACGTCGACCTCGACGGGCTCGAGAACGGCTACCACACCCTCGCCCTGCTGGCCGCCCTCCGTCGGGCACCCGATCCGACCACCGACGAGGAAACCCTGCGCGTACGCACCCCCTCCGGAGGGCTGCACATCTGGTACCAGGACCGCACCGACCGGCGTTTCGCCTGCTCTACCGGCTCCTCCGCCGGACGCGCCCTGGCCTGGCAGGTGGACGTCCGGGCCCACGGGGGCTACATCGTCGCCCCCGGGACCGTCACGGCGGCAGGCACCTACACCCCGCTCCCCGGAGCCAGGACCCCCGCCCCGTTGCCCGACTGGCTCGCCGAGGAACTCGTCCGCACCGGCCACCTCCAGGACCGCCCCGGCCGGCCGAGCGTGCCGCAGCCGGCCGTTCCCGACCGGGCTCGCCAGGCCGTCGTCGCCGCGGGTGGGGGCCGGAAGGGTGCGGAGAAGGTGATCGACACCGTCCTCCAGGACATCACCGACTGTGCCAACACCCCTGAGGGCGCGGGCTTCACCGGCAAACTCAACCGTGCCGCTTACACCGTCGGCGGCCTGGTCTCGGCCGGTCACCTCACCCACGCCGTCGCCGAGCAGCTCCTCCTCGACGCGGCCCGCACCGCCCGTCCCTCCCAGGACAGGCACAACTCCGCCGTCATCCGTTCCGGCCTGGCGGCCGGAACCCGGCAGCCCCTGCACATCGGGAGGGCCCGCGGATGACCGACAGCACCCGCCGCAAGAGGACGGTCTTCGACCCCGTGGCCACGGCGCAACAGATCCTGGACTACCCGCCCGTCCCGGGCCCCGCCCATCCTCCCTGGCACGGCACCGCCGTCCAGGAGAGCCTCCTCGACTCCCCTCCCCCTGCGGCGGCTCCCGTGCCCCCGCGGGCGGCGGCGGAGCCCGTCCAGGCCTCCGCGGCAGGCCCGCAGGCGACCGCGCACGGCCTGCTGCCCGACTCGCTCTCCGACCGCGGGAACGCCAAGCTCTTCGTCCACCTCTACGGACGCGACTACCGTCACGTCCCCGGCCTCGGCTGGTACCGGTGGTCCGCCCACCGCTGGCAGCTCGACGAGGACGACACCGTCCTGTGGGCGGCCGGCGAGATGGCCGAGAGCATCGCCACCCACGACTCGCGCGGCCTGTACACCAACACCGACCTGCGCCGGCACCGCCGCCGGGCGCTGTCCACCTCCGGCATGAACGCCATGCTGGCCCAGGCCAAGTCCGCCCCCGGCATGGTCCTCAACGCGGCCCTCCTGGACGCGGACGCGTACGCCCTGTGCACCCCCGGCGGCGTGGTCGACCTGCGCACCGGCGCCATCGTGCCGCCGGACCCGACGGTCCACCACCACTCGCGCTCCACCACCCTGGCCCCGGCCCGGATGCCCACCCCGCGCTGGGACCGCTTCCTGACCGACACCTTCGGCGACGACAAGGAAGGCCGCCAGACCCGCGACTTCCTCCACCTGCTGCTCGGCTACTCGATCAGCGGCGACGTCGGCGCCCAGGTCATGCCCTTCCTCTACGGCCAGGGCAAGAACGGAAAGTCCGTCCTGCTCGACGTGATGATCCA
The DNA here is from genome assembly GCF_040629945.1 of Kitasatospora sp. NPDC005856. Taxonomy (NCBI): domain Bacteria; kingdom Bacillati; phylum Actinomycetota; class Actinomycetes; order Kitasatosporales; family Streptomycetaceae; genus Kitasatospora; species Kitasatospora sp. NPDC005856. Next base: position 124,648 of record NZ_JBEXWT010000011.1, read on the forward strand.
GCTCCTGGGCGACTACGCCGACGCGGCGCCGCCCGGCTTCCTCATGGCCAAGACCTTCGACGGCCACCCCACCGACCTCGCCGAGCTCCACGGCCGACGCATCATCGTCTGCTCCGAACTCAAGCCCGGCGACCGCTTCGACGAGGCCCGGGTCAAGCTGCTCACCGGCGGCGACAAGATCAAGGCCCGCCGGATGCGCCAGGACTTCTTCTCCTTCGAGCCCACCCACAAGCTCTGGCTGCTCGGCAACCACCGCCCCGAGGTCGGCACCGGCGGCTTCGCCTTCTGGCGGCGCATGCGCCTGATCCCGTTCGAACGGGTCGTCCCCGAGGAACGCAAGATCGACAACCTGGCCCACGTCCTCGTGGGCGAGGAGGGGCCCGGGATCCTGGCCTGGCTCATCGAGGGCGCCCGCCGCTACTTCGCCGGGGAGAAGGACCTCGCCGGCCCCCAGGCCGTCCAGACCGCGACCACCGCCTACGCCGAGACCGAGGACCACGTCGGCCGCTTCCTCAAGGAGGCGTGCGTCACAGGCGAGGGCATGCGGGCCGAACAGTCCCAGCTCTTCGGCGCCTACACCCGTTGGTGCGGCTTCGAGGGGGCCAATCCCGTATCCGGGCGTGCCTTCGCCGCACGAGTTCGCGAGACACTGGGTATGACGTCTCCCAAGGAGATGGTCCTGTCCAACAGCCGCAAGTACTACCCGGGCATCGGCCTGATCACCGACGACACAGAGGAGCACAACGCGTGAGCGCGCTGATCGACCCGGCCGAGCTCGCCCACGAAACCGACCTCGTCTGGCTGGAGGACACCTCCGACCTCGACTACGTCCGTCAGTCGCTGGACCGCCTCACCACCCGCCGCGGCCGCCCGGCCTACCACCGCGACGGCCGCATGGTCGGCTACGCGATCCTCGGCCCCGACGCCAAGTCCTCGCGGGCCTCCGGCACCTTCCGCCGCCGCGTCTTCTGGCTCCTGCCGCACGACCGCGACCAGGACCCCGAGGGCCTCTACTCCACCGGCGCCCCCTCCGAGGCCGTCGACCCGCGCACCGTCGCCCCGGGCGTCAAGGGCTACAAGACCGAGCGCTCCGAGGGCGGCCCGGCCTCCCCCGCCATGCTCGAACTGGGGATAACGCTCCCGAAGGCCTGACGGCCGGCCCGGCGACGCGGGGCTGGAGAGGGGCGGCTCGGAATCGAGCCGCCCCTCTTCCATGTACGTAGCGGAACTCGGCGGCTGGCCCGCGCGGGCAGCTGCTGGGAAGCCGTTCTGTTTTCGACGGGCAGTTCTGGCCCCGGGGCCGAACGGGTTCAAGTGGCCGCACTTTTAGGCCGTGTGGGTGATGGTGGGTAGCGGTCTCCGGAAATGAACGGCTTGAGGTGGCCCCACCCTCGATCGGGTGAGGCATCAGGGCAGGCACCGCTGTGTTCGATGCGGGACGCCTGGGAACGTCGGAGCGGAAGCCGGCAGCCGTGTCGGGGCCGATGGTGAGTCGGGACCAACGGCGGTCGTCAGCTGATAATCCGTTTGGAAGGGCGCCGGGTGAGCTTCCCCCGCTGAGCGGGAGGTGCTCATTAGCTGTTCAGGGCGGGTGTGGGTGGTTCGACGGCCACTGATTCGGCCGTCGCCCGGTCGGCGTAGTACTTTGCCTCGTATTTGTCGGGGCTGAGCCAGCCGAGGCGTTTTTGGATGCGGCGCGTGTTGTAAAAGCCATACCGCGAAGGGGCCCGAGATCACGGAAGGGGTGGGCAGCCAGGTGGACAATGATCGGCGGCATGCGTCAGTTGTGGCGCTCAGCGATCTCGGGCGAAGCCGTGACTACCGTGACCGGGCAGATGCAGGTCGCGGCCTGGCAGCCTTTGCCGAGATGCAGGAGGCTGTTGAGCCACTGCTGGAGCTCGTGCTCGACCCAGATGACACGTTCGTCACCTTGGCGACCGCAGAAGCCGTGCTTCGGCGAAAGGATCGGATTGGGCTGGCGATAGTCGCCTCGGCGCTGGCAGTTGCTGATACCAATCACATCGATTGGATCCACACCGCAATCGTCGATGTATTCGGCATCTTCTCCTCCGACCGTGACGACGCCGTACAGCTGGTGGAGGAGATCGCACGGGACATCGACGTTCGTGTCTCGCAGGGAGCTCGCCAGCTACTGGAGATCCTGGCCGAGCTCGATCCCGTCCTCCGCCCCGCATAGCGCAGCGTGAGCGCCTCTGCGAACGCCCGGACGCCCGACGACACGGAACGTCACGGCAGGTCTCGCCGACGGCCCGTCTGGCTTCGAAATCCTCCGTGGCTTGCTCATCGCGTCTGAACCCGTGCTGTTCAGGCAGCGCCTGGCACAGGTTCGGCGGAACATGTGCGCTCTGGTGAAGGCCGGTTGGAAGCGATCGCGATCGCGTGCCTCTCCTCCCGTTCGGTGACGATCTGGAACAGCAGCTCGGCGCCATGCCGGTCGAGCTCGACGTAGCCGAGTTCAGCGTCGTGTAGGCGACCTCGAACTCGTACTCCTTCATCAGCCGGTTGAGGATTCGTTCCGCCGGTCCGGCGCGTGGACGGCAGCCGCGTGCGAAGCCCGACCTCCTCCGCAAGCGAATGCTCCTCGCAAACTGAACATCGCTACGTGCGGACTTCACAGAATCGCGCCCGATCCAATCTTCGGTGGCCGCTGTCGCCGAACCTCGATCGCCGCGAGTGGGAGACCGGCAACCACATCGAAGCTGAACCAGATCCCGGTCTCGTGAGCACCGCCAGCGGGGGAGACTGTCGGTGCCACCCAGCACAATCGCGCTATGCATACCAAGATGGCAGATGCCAGCGCCCACCCAGGCCGGAACTTCCATGCTCTGGTCGAGGCCGGCGCTGTGCTGTACATCGCCGAGTGCGACGAGCTGAATGCCCTGAAGGTAGGTGTCACAAGCCGGGCCAGTCGCACCAGCCGGATTCGACGGCATGCCCGACACGGGTGGCGCACGACGGCTGAGATCCTCTTCGAGGATGGACGGCAGGCCTTCGTTGCGGAGCAGGCCATCCTGGCATTCCTGCGGGCGTGCGGTGCGCGGGAAACCCTCAGGCAGGACCAGCTGCCGCAAGGCGGCTACACGGAGACCATCGCGTTCTCCCGGCAGGCTGGCCTAAGTGCCGATCAACTGCTCGCGATCGCTCGAGTCGCCACCAGGATTGTGAAAGCCACCAGGAGCGCGCCCTACACACTCCGGGCGACGGTCACGCAGCTGGAGTCAGCCGCTGCTGAAGTAACCGAGGAAGTCCGGTCTCTGCGCCGCGCCGGCCGTCGGCGGGAGGCAGACAAGTTGGCCACCGAGGTGCGGACTCAACTCGAACAGATCGCCAAGTGGTGCGACACCGTGATCGACCTCGTACAGAGCCGACTGGCTGTCTCGACGACATCGGCATAGGCAGGGCCTGCGGCTGTGGGTCGACCCCCCGCCGGGGGCGAGCCGGAAACTTCCACAGACCAACGGAGATCGTTCACGGAACTGCAGCCAGACCCGTTCTCGCGAACAGAGCCGCACTGATAGTCGTGACGGGCAAGGCCCGTCCGACAGCCCCTCCCCCGCTCCCGAAGGGCTCCGAGGAGCCGCACCACCCCACCGCGCCCGGTGGACACAGCGGCGGTGGCGCCGCTCCTGAGATCGAGCAGAGCCCGACCGAACCGGTCACGCGAACCGGCAGCGTCTCGTGATCGCGAAGCCCGTCGCTCGGAGGTGGCCCGGGCTCGCGCAACGTTCGTGTCGGTTTCCCGCCGGACAGCGGCTTCACCTGCTGGTTTTCTGAGGGCATGTCCAACGCAAGCAAGTCCTCGCACTTCCGATCCCTCCACACGCCTGCTCGCCCACTCGCACTCGCGAACGCCTGGGACGTCGCCAGCGCCCGCGTCATCGAAGCCGCGGGGTCGACCGCGATCGCCACCACCAGCGCCGGGGTGGCCTGGTCGCTCGGCGCCCCGGACGGGGACCGCGCTCCCCGCGGCCCCGTGCTGGACGCCGTCGCCCGCATCGCGTCCGCGGTCACCGTTCCGGTGACCGCGGACATCGAAGGCGGCTACGGGCAGAGCCCCGCCGAGGTCGCGGAGACCGTCACGCGGGTGCTGGAAGCCGGCGTGGTGGGGATCAACATCGAGGACGGCAACCGCTCCCCGGGCACGCTCGTCGACCGGCTCGCGGCCGCCCGCGGTGCAGCGCAGAGGGCGGGCGTCGACCTGTTCGTCAACGCCCGCATCGACACCTACCTGCTCGGACTGGGCGATCCCGCCACCCGGCTGCAGGACACGCTGGGACGGGCGTGCTCCTACATCGACGCCGGCGCGGACGGGATCTTCGTTCCCGGCGTCACCGATCCCGGTGTCATCAAGGACCTGGTCGCAGGTCTGACGGTGCCCCTCAACATCATGGCGGGGCCAGGCAGCATGCCGGTGGACGAGCTGGGTGCCCTGGGCGTGGCCCGTGTCAGCCTCGGTTCGAGCGTGGCGCAGGCCGCCTACGCCGTGGCACGGCATGCGGCGCTCGAACTGCACCGAGTCGGCGGCTACGACCGGCTCCGGCAGACCATCGACTACCCGGAGCTCAACAACCTGTTCACCACGACCGGCTGACCACCCCCGGTCACACGCCCGGGGCAGTCCGGACCCGGTGTGCCCTGCTTCCTCGGCTCTCCCCGCGAGCGCGTGCTGTCAGCCGCCGGTGGGGGGTTTGGGGAGTGCGCGGTGGGCGTACCAGGCCTCGCGGGCCCGGGCGCGAGTGCCGGTCGGGTTCGTCCGGTGCCAGGCGCTGGTGAAGCGGTTGAACTCGAACTGCTCCCCGATCGCGCGGGGCCGGAGCGTCTTCGCGCGCGTGGCATGCCAGTGGGCAACCGCGTCGGCCAGGGTCAGGCCGGCTCTCCGGGCGATGAAGTCGCGCATGAAGGCGTCGAAGCGGAAGCCGGGGCCGATCGCTCCGACGAAGTACTCCCGTAGGACCTGGCTGCACCGCTGGCCCGGCGGGATCACCGTGTCGCCGTTAACGGGCGCGGCCAACTGCGCGGTCGCCCGGGAACGGCCCGCCGGAGCGGCCGGTAGCGGCAGACCGTCCAGTGTCGCGGCGAGCCGGGCGGTGAGCGCCGCCTTCCCGCCGTGCCGCGCGACGCCCATCGAGCGGGCGAGAGCCGTCAGCTCGCCCAGCGTCCAGTACCAGCGCAGCAGTTCGTCGCCGGTGAGGCCGGCCGTCAGCGGGGGCCTGGACTCGGTGGCTGTCGTTCTGGTGTTCCGGCTCTCGATCACGGTCGTGATTCTGCCGGATCCTGTTCCGGGGGTTCGTCCCTGCATGCTCCCTCCCCCGTCACCTCTCCCCCGCTGGTTGCAGGCGGTGCTTCGAGGCTGAGGGCGGACGATTTTCCGCGGAAAATTCCACGGCCCCGGAGAGACGGCGTCGTCGGTGCGGGCAAGGACGCCCGCGCCTGGCCCGCCGTCAGTCTCGGCGGTGCTCGATCCGGGCGTGCCCGGCGTGCAGTTGTGGGGCCGCGTGCGTTCGGACTGCAGTACCCCGCGGGCCGAACCCGTCTGGGACCACATCAAGGACACTGCGGTGGCGTGAGTGCGGCCGGCCGGCCGCGACCTGACGGTCACCGGTTTCGTCTGCCGGGTAGGGCGTGTCTTGTGGATCATCGGACGGCCCAGATGATCCACAAGAGACGGCCTCACTCGCCGCAGCTATAGCCGCCGCACTCGTAGAGGCGTTCCCGCCTCGTGGCCTCCCGGTTCCGGGTGTCGGAGGCAGCGTCGCAGGTCCGCAGGTCGTGGTCGGCGGGCAGGGCGGTCAGTCCCCACAGCGCCACGGCCGCTGTCCCCCTGCGGGGTTCGGCCGCCCGGGCGGCCTTCAGTACCCGCTCTCCCGGCCCGGTGGTGGTGCGTAGCGGCGGCTTCGACACACCGGTGATCCACAGGGCGGCCCAGAGGGACAGCAGGAGGACCGCCAACGGGACGGGCCAGAGCCCGGGGAACGCGCGCGGCCACGCCAGGGTGGCCACGGCCATGACGGCCAGAGCGCCGACCAGTCTCGCCTTTCGCTGGTCCACCCACCTCACGCGTTCGACGAGTTCCTCGTCGTAGGCCAGGCCCTGCGCCGCGAGCCGTGCGCGCAGGGCCTTCGCCTCCGGGGACTCGTCCACCGTTCGGAGCAGCAACCTGAGATCGTTGGTGTGCGCGGACATGTGCGAGCGCACGGCCACCGCCTCGAATTCGTTTCCGGCACGGTCCCCGGTTCCCGCGCCCGCCCCGGTACCGGCCGCGGCGGGTGTGGTCAGCGTGACGTCACCGGAGCGGGTGGCGACCAGCCGGCCGTCCTCGTACATCTTCGTCACGGTCATCGCCCCCAGATTGCCGGCCAGGAAGGCGAGTGCGGGCCGTGTCAGGTCGAACTCCCGCCCGGCTGCGAGCCGTTCGGCCCGATACAACCCCCGCACCGCGCGGCGGCAGCGCACGGTGGTCACGGCTATCACCGTCCCCGCCCCCAGCAGAAGCACCAGGACCAGCCACATGACGTCCCCTCTCGCTGTCGGGCCCGTCCAAGTCTGTCGTCCGCGAGGGTGCCGGGCAAGCGACAACTGAGTTGTACAGCACGAGAGCTGAAGTTTCCCGGATACCCGTTCGCCCCGTGTGGCGGGCAGGGACGGGCGAGCCGGGGGCGACGGCGAGGCTCCGGTAGGGGCTGGGCCCAGCGGGCGACGAAGCCACAGCCGCCGGAGGACGGCGTGTGGATGGTGCTGCCGGGGGTACCCGCCCGATGATCCACAGGAAACGGCCTAGTACTCCAGTGTGACTTTGTGATCTTGTACTGAGTGTGACTGGGCGTCGCGGCGGATGAGTGGTCGACTTGGCGTGCGAGGCGCTTAGGGAGCCATTCCGGCTAACCTCCCAGCATGGAGCAGAACTACCCCCTCGTTCGCGACGCGTTCCCCGACCTCGTCGCTGAGCTGATCACCCTCTTGGAGGACGAAGAGGAGCATGATTTGGCCGTTCGCGTCCGGGATGTTCGGCTCGTCGCCCGATGCGACTGTGGCGATGACTTCTGCCAGAGCATCCGAACAGCCGTCCACCCGAAGGGACAGCCGTACGGTGAGGGCCATCGATGCGTGCCGCTCCTGCCCTCGAAGGGCATGCTTGTCCTGGACGTCGTGGACGACCGGATCATGTACATCGAGATACTGGATCGGCCGCCGATGAACGACCAGCACGACCTGCGTCCCTGATGCTCCCGGGGCGACCGCCGACTACGACGCTCGCACCTCGCCAACCCGGGAGCTCAGTCACACCGAGCCCGCGTGAGAGCTGGAACGGCCACCGCGTGATCATCGGGGGTTGTGTGGACTCCTGAAGATCGTGCGGTGGCCGTGGGCCACAGCCTAGACGCAGCCCGCTGGCGGGCGATGTTCGACCAGGCCATGGCCAGGGTCGCGGGCCGATTCCGGCGGGTGGAGCCGCGTGCGACCGCCCGTGCCTTCGTGCTCGGCCTGTTGTCCGGGATTGAGCGGAAGAACTGCTGGCGGCTGGCCGAGCAAGCCGGCCACGCCTGCCCCGGGCCGATGCAGCGGCTCCTGCGAAGCGCCCGCTGGGACGCGGACGAGGTCCGCAGCTACGTCTTCGACCACCTCGGCGCCGACGACGGCGCGCTGATCGTCGACGAGACCGGATTCCTCAAGAAGGGCGCCGCGTCGGCGGGCGTGCAGAGGCAGTACACCGGCACCGCCAGCCGGATCGAGAACACCCAGGTCGGAGTGTTTCTGACCTACGCCTCCAGCAGGGGCCGGGCACTGATTGACCGTCGGCTCTATCTGCCCGAGCATTCCTGGTGCCAGGACGCCGAACGCCGCAATGGCGCCGGCGTCCCCGACCAAGTGGAGTTCGCGACCAAACCCACCCTGGCCGGGCAGATGATCGTGGCAGCACTGGACGCTGGGGCGACCGCCTCCTGGGTGACCGGCGACGAGGCATATGGCCAGGACCCGGGCCTGCGCGCCCTCTTGGAGGCCCGCGGGATCGGATACGTGCTGGCCGTCGCCTGCAGCACCCAGGTGCGGATCAACCATGGGCGAACCGCCGGCCGCGCGGATACCGTCGCCGACCGCCTGCGCGCCTCGGCCTGGCACCGGCAGAGCGCCGGCCCCGGGGCGAAGGGGCCGCGCTACTACGACTGGGCCTGGGGCGAGACCGGCGCCGACGCCTGCCGGCACCTGCTGATCCGCCGCAATCCGAGCAGTGGTGAACTCGCTTTCTACCTGTGCTGGTTCCCGGAGCGAGTGCCGTTGTCCGAACTGGTGCGGGTGGCCGGGACCAGGTGGTGCGTCGAAGAGTGCTTCCAGGCCGCGAAGGGCCAGGCCGGACTGGACCAGTACCAGGTTCGCCACTGGACCGCCTGGCACCGGCGCATCACCCTGGCCATGCTCGCGCTGGCCTTCCTGGCCGCTCTCGCCGCCGACGCCGCACCGATCAGGTCCGCCCAGCCGAACCGTCCGGCGCGCGGCACCGACCCGATAGACCTGACCGTCCGGAGATCCGCCACCTGTTCGGCGCCCTGCTGACCTCACCGAACGCATCCCCGAGCAGGGTGCTGCACTGGTCAAACTGGCGCAGACGCCACCAGGCCATCGCTCGCCGCTGCCACTACCGGCGGCGACTCGATGCCTCTTTCTCTCCATAGATCACGAAGTCGCACTGGAGTACTAGACGCAACGCCGTTCAGTTAGGGCGGTCTGGGCTGTGTCAAGGGTCGGTTGCGGGCATGTTGATGCTGATGGTGGCCTTGTAAGTGGCCCGGTCGATGGCGGGTCCGCGTGCGTTGTACTTGGAGATCGCTCGTTTGACGATGCGGTCTTTGGTGCGGACCCGTCGCCCGGGCAGGAGCTGGGCCAGCACGTGGCGGCCGACGGTTCCGACCAGGTCGATCACGGTGTCGGCTGCAACGCCCGCGGCCAGCACGAGCTGGTCGCGGGCGGCGGACAGGGCGACGGTGAAACCGGCCCGGTCCGGATCGGCGCCAGGGACGCTGTCGGTGGCATCCGTCATGGCGGTCCGCAGCGCCTGGTAGGCGACCAGCAGCGCCCAGACCTCCTGCTCGACCCCTTCCGGGGTGCGGGCGCGCAGGACCCGCCCGCCCAGGACCGTGGACTTCAGCTCCGCGTAGGCCGTCTCTATCTCCCAGCGCTCGTGGTAGAGCCGGACGAGTTCGCGGGCCGGGTGCGTCGACGGATCGGTGAGGGTGGTCAGCAGCCGGTAGTGGCCGGTGCGGGTGCCTTTGGACGTCACGATGCCGATCTCGGCGTCGATGACCCGCACGGTCAGCGCGCCGAGCCGGGCCAGGAACGAGCCGTCCCGGCAGTGGGCGACCGGTGGCAGCCTGCGCGCGGACTTGCACCGCACCAGCAGGTGCGTGCCGGTCGCGGCCATGTGGTTGAGCAGGCCGGCGGCGGCGAAGTTGCGGTCGCCCAGCAGCAGCATCCCGGCGCGCAGATCGTCTGCCAGGCGGCCGGCGTACTCCAGCTCGCCGATGGTGGCCGGGCCGAACACCGCCCCGATCACCGTCCTCGTCCCGCAGGCCACCAGTGCCGCCAGCCGGACCTGCGGATAGCCCCCGGCCCCGCCGTGGCACCGCTGTTTGGCGAACACGTCAAGGTTGGCCGGGGAGTCCGGCACCGGTAGCAGCGTGCCGTCGACGGCCACGACCAGCAGCCCGCGCCACCGCGCCTGGGCCGCCGTCGTGGGCGCCGGGCCGCGCACCAGGTCGAACAGTGCCTTCACCGGCGCGGCCCCCAGGCGCTGGCGTGCCTGCCGTAACGCACTACCGCTCGGTCTGGCGGGCGCCGGACCCGTCAGGCCGGCGCACATCCGGTCGAAGACCTGCCGGTAGCCGAGCCCGGCGAACAACGCGCCCGCCAGCAGCAGATACACGGTGACGCGTGCCGGCAGCAGCCTGACCCGCCGCTGGACCGCCTTCGTCTCCGCCAGTACCTCATCGACCATCTCGAAGGGCACGATCCGGGTCAACTCGCCGATATGACCTGGTGCGAACGCCCCGTCGGCTACCCCGACCCGTCCGCGTTGTGGCAGCCTGTTCCAACAGCGGAGCTCCCGTGGTGAGGATGTCTTGGAGGACAGACCTCTTCTACGGGAGCTCCGCTGCTTTGCCTACCGGTCTTGACAAGCAGGCCCAACACCTAACTGAACGGCGTTGGTACTAGACGCCCTTCCACGAGCCGTACTCAGCGGGCCGGTGCACCCCACTGCGAGCCGGTCAGGAACTTCCACGCGATCGCGTCGATTACCTGCCGGTGATCACGCCACCGGCCACCCCGCTTCGGCGTCCGATCCGGCAACAACGGCTCCAGCCGTGCCCACTGCGCGTCAGTCAACGGCACGACCAGACCAACGATCCGATGATCGGAAAGAAGCACCCTAGCCGCCCGGGCGGCCAAGGCGGGTTCGGCACCTGCGCCCCGGGAAGTGATGCGCTTCCCGCTTCCACCGCCAGGCCGTCACTGCGGCGGAGCTCCTCCTCGCGGTGCACTTCGGGGAGAGCCCGATTTCCGTCTCCGTCACCTTCACTCCGGAAGGGGGATTGAAGGAGGGCGACAGCCCGCTGAGTGGTTCGCGTGATGGCCTGCCCGTCAGGCCTCGGCGCGACTTCTCCTGATAACAGCGGGGCTTTCCTCGGCTGCCATCCGCGTCGCAGAGGAAGGCGTTCCGCCACAGGTCCCGCTCACCGAACACGCGGACCGCCCATTCGTCGAGCAGGATGCCGAATGCCACCGCCGAATCGATCCCCGAAGCCGGAAACGTCCCGGCATCGTCCGTGCCGGCGAGATAGTCGACGTCGGCCCAGCCGCCTCGGAACAGCACCACCGACAGCTCGGCCTCCTCGGGGCCGGAGACAAGAACCCCCACCGAGTCGGGATCGGTCACTCGCGTCCTGTCCGTCTCAAGGCCCTGCGGCCACGGCGCCGTCTCGTCGCGCCACGTCATCTCGCCCACCACGAGACCAGCGGCCCGCCAGCCGGGCGTCCGTGCCGCCACCTCGGCAGCCACCTCGTCGAGATCCACAACCCTCTCCATGGGATGGATCACGGCCCGACCCGGCCGTGGCCTCCACCGAATTCCGACCGTACGACACGCGGGTGCCGCCATGCGTGACTGGTTGACGGTCAGGTCCGACTTCCTGGGTGCCGGGAATCCCAGGCTCGGATGACGGCGGCTCGCTGGTCCTCAAGACCGACGACGTCTCCGGGTTCGGCCGGGGCGAAGATGTCGACGATCTCAGGGGGCTCGCCCTGAAGGTCCGGAAAGCGGACGTACGCCTGCCGTCCGTTACTGAACTGGCGCAACTGTCCCGACGGATGAACGTCAGGACGGGCTCCCTGACAGCAGAGCAGACGACCGTCGCGCTCCAGCTGCCGCCGAGCCTGGGCGAGGTAGTCGAGGTAGTCGAGGTAGTCGGTTCCGCTGATCTCGGTGAGAACACCGTCGTCGAGGACCGCGATGCGTGCGTCGGAAGACGGACCGACGCGAAGGACGACAGGTCGGAGAGAGCCGTCCGGGTCCACGGTCCGAAGGCCCACTTCTTCGATCCAGATTGCCGGGGAGATGCTGCTGTCCGAGGTGCTGCCCTCGCCGAGCCCACTGTTCATGCCGACCATGATCGCTGCGGGAAGCCGACTCGGGAAGTGCTGGGCCGTCGGGAGGAGGACCCCGGATCCTCTCCTCGGCCGTCGGCGTCGCTCCGCGGATGCAGCCGGACGATTTTCCGCGGAAAATTCCCAGCCGCAGGATGCGCACCGCCAGTGCCGGACCGTCGAACCGACCGACCGGGCCGGCTCCCTGCTCACCAGCATCCGACGTGGGAGTCAGCAATGCTTCGGTGAGTCGTGCGCTTCCCGGCTCTACCGTCCGGCGGTTACTGACTATGCCTCCCCGGTACACCTCGCCGTCCAGCACCCCGGTACCGCGCGACTGCTCGGTGCCCCCGGACCGGCGGATCCATCCGGGACCGGCGGAACGGCCGGGAGACAGGGGACCCGCTGCACCGCTGCCCCGGTCGGCCTGGTCATCGGGGCCTGGCGGAGGATTCCGATTTTCCGCGGAAAATTCCGCATCACCCTCGAACCCTCCCCGGGACGACGGCTTCCGAGGCGCCGAATTTTCCGCGGAAAATTCGGCGCGCGGATCGCGGGTCACTCCCGGCGGACCTGAGCCGGTACGGAGAGGCAGGCCAGGTGCGCCGGCTTCCCCTCGGATGTCACGGGTGTGTCGTCGCGGGAACGAGTACCTGTGCTCAACTCCGGGACTGGCCCACTCCCCCGGTGGTGTCAGCCGAGCATTCGGCGCGCCGTCTCGCGCAGCTGGTCGTCACGGTGCCGCTGGGCCGGGAAGCAGGTCCCGTACTCGCGCAGCAGTCGGCGTTCGCTGGTCGCCCAGTGCAGCAGCTGCGGCTGCAAGTCGGACGGATAGGGAGGTCCGATCCGGTGGAGTGCCTGGAGGGCCCGCACACCCACGGGGCGGGACGGATCCAGCAGCGTGGTCAGGACAGGGAGCGCGACGGACGGGTCGCCGGTGATCCGCCAGTGGGCCTCGGCGGCGTGCAGCCGGGTCCAGTCGTAGCCGTCGTCGAGGTAGCACTCGATCAGCGGCAGCAGGGGAGCGGCCGCATCGCCCAGGCGTCCGGCCTCCTCCAGCCGTCGACTGTCCTCGGCGAGCTGGTGTGCCAGCAGGCGCAGGACGGTGCCCGGATCGTCGGTGAGGAGGGCGGGGGTGACGGCTGCCGCGGCTGCGAGCTCGTCATCGGTTGCGCGGGTGAGGGCTTCCAGACGGTCGAGGAGTCCGGCGTCCCGGATCGCCCAGTCCCCGAAGCGGCGGATGAGGGTCTGGGTGGGGCGGTCGCGCAGCAGGCGGGTGAGGTCGGGCAGATGGGTGCGGGCCTTCTCGGCGGAGAGAGCCTCGTAGAGGCTGTCCAGGTGGGTGGCGTCCCGGTGCCGCAGGGCGAGACGTTGGTGCTCGGGGTCGCGGGTACGGAGAGCGAGCGCGGCCAGCGCTTCCGGGGCCGGCTCGGGAACGTGGGTGAGGAGGCGCGGATCGCCGAGCTGACCGAGGATCGTCTGGGCCTGGCGGCCGGCGAGGGTGTCGGTGTGGACGTGGGGGAGGAGGTTGTCGGCGAGCGCCGGATCGGGACGGGAAGCCCCGACCAGGCACTGGGAGATCGTGCCGAGTACGTTGCCGAGGTCCCAGAGGTCGTGCTCGTGGCGGAGGGCTTCGGCGAGCAGACCGACGGTCTCGTCCTCGCGGTCGCGCCACATCGCGGACAGGTGTCGGGCCCGGTCTGTGCCGCGGCTCTGATGGTCCCCCTGCGTGATCCAGCCGCGGGCCACCGTCGCCAGGGCGTCCGCGTCCCCGGTCAGGATCCAGGCGCGATCGTCGATGCTACCGATCCCCGGGACGAACTCACGGGTACCGACGTCGAACCCGGGGTCGCCTCCGGCCTCGGCCAGGACGGCGACCACGTCGGCCGGGTAGGGCGCCTCTGAACGTTCCAGCAGGGCCAGAGCGCCGGCGGCGCGGACGGCCGGCACCGGGTCCGTCAGGGCCGATCGGAGGCGGCGGCGGGCGGCATCGCCGTCCGGGTCGAGCAGCGTCAGGACGGTGAGCGCCTCTGCGCGGACAGCGGCGGCAGGGTCGGAGGTGTAGCAGGCGGACAGCTCGCGCAGGACAACGGGGACGGTCTCGCCGGTGGCACGGCGGGCGACGCGCACCATGTTGCGGCGCACCACCGGGTCGTCGTCGCGCAGCAGGTGCAGCAGCCCGGCCACCTCGGCCGCGATCCGGGCACACCCCTGCACCTCGTCGTCGTACTCCGGCTCGGCTTCGGTGCCGCCGCATCCGGCCAGGGCGGCGAGCAGGTTCGCCCGTTCGTGGCGGGTGTGCGTCGCGGCGTGGGCGAGGAAGGGAACGGCCGCCACCGCGGCCGATGACACCGACCCCTGGTGCAGCGCCCGGCCGAAGAACTCGGACAGCGCCTTGTCCGCCAGGTGCCGGTCGTCGGAGTACAGGGCGCGTATCCAGCCGGGGACGTCGCTGCCGTCGCCGAAGGCGTGTCCCAGAGACGGCCAGTCGATCATGTGCAGCTCTTCAGGTGATCTCACACCGGCACACTCTAGGTACGGGCACGGACAGTGTCCGCGGCCGCGACTCCGGCCGCGACTCCGGCCGCGACTCCGGCCGCGACGAGGGGCTGGCGAGTCCGGCCCGAATCGACTCGACGCGATTCCAGTCCCTGCGCCGAGGGGCCGTCCGTTTCGCCGCCTCACCGATTTTCCGCGGAAAATTCTGCGGCCCTCCTTCTGCTGAAGTCGTCCGTCTCCGTCATCGGTCGGGCCGCCGACCGGCCATCAGGAGAGTCGGCCGGTACCCGGGGGATTCATCTCGGGAGCCTCCAGACGGTTGAATGCCAGGGTGGTGAACTGGAAACGGATGTACGACTGCCACGGGAGCGTCGATCGCGTTCCCGAGCTCCTGGGCCGTGCGGAGCGCGAAGGCGATGCCGAGGCGTGGACGGAGCTCGGGTACCGGCTGTGCCTGGAAGGCGACCTCGTCTTCCCCGCGAGCTTCGCAGCCCTTCCCTGCCTCGTGCGCCTCGCGTCGAGCGACCAGCGAGCGCGCGCACTGGCCGGCACGATCGTGCGGCGCGCGGCGGGGCACCACGGCTGCGACGATCTGTTCGCCGACTGCGCCGAGACGATCGCTGAGCTCCGTGTGCTGCTGGACCGGTACCTGAGGTCGCGGCCGGACGACTACCTCGCGGCCTTCCTCGACCTGCTGGCCGCCAACGCGCAGTACCACTGGAGCGCCGCCCTCGGGGACTTCACCGACGACTTCTACCACCTGGCCTGCCCCCACTGCGCTGTGGAGGTGACGATCGCCATCGGCGACCACGGGCGCTACTCGGCGATCCGCGACTGGAACCTGGGCGACGTGGAGCGACGCGACCTGCGGCCGACGGCCGGTGAGGATCTCTCGGGGACCGGTCGCTGGATGCACGACACCGCCGTCCGGGACGGGCAGCAGGTACTCGCCGCCGGGATCAGGTATCTCTTCGGCCGTGCCGAATGCCCACGCTGTGCCAGCGTGTTCGGCATCGCGGACGAGTACACGGCCGCCGAGTGCCCCGGCTGGTAGCGATCGGCCGTCCAAGCGTCGGGTCCTCCGCAGGCGTGGGCAGTACGACAGGGTCACGCGACAACGACAGTTCGAGCCGTACCGAACGGCTTGCCCGGGCACGGGCCGCTCTCGGTGGGCACGATTTTCCGCGGAAAATTCTTCGCGGTCGGTGTGACCACGGCTGCGAGGTGTCGGGCCTTCGGCCGCACGGGCGCGTAAGCCGAGACTCTGGTGCCGTGGCCCTGCCGGGGTTCGTCGGATGCCTCGGGATTTTCCGCGGAAAATCCCGAGGCATCCGACGGGCAACGAGCCAAGGTGGTCCGAGGTCCGAGCAGCCGCAGACCACGAATGCGGATGGTCGGGGCGGACACAGGCTTCAGGTCTCAGACGTCACGGCGCCAGCGGTCGCCGGCGAACCGGCTCAGCGCGACCTCCAGGTCGAGCGGCACCACCTCGGTGGGGCCCAGCTCCCACACCCGGACCCAGCCGTCCGAGGTGGTACGGGAGCGCGGTGGCTTCCGTCCGGGCACCGGCCTCATCACGAGGTAGTACGAGCTGATCAGACCGAGGGAGCCGGTCTCCCTGTTCCTGTGGGATCGGATCCTGAGCACCCGTACCTCCGCCACGTCGTCCCACCGCAGCCGCAGCCTGCGGCCACCGTCGAGCTCCACGCCCTCGTCGTCGATCCGCAGTCGCGTCGCGACAGCCCGCAGGGCCAGTGCCCCGAGGACGAGGACGCAGAGCGCGCCGAGCAGTGCGGACCCGTGGCGTACGAGCAGCAGCCAGGTCCGGTACCAGTCGTCCCGGACGCCCGATCCCGAGGACATCGGGGAGACCACCAGGAGGAACACGACGACCGGCGCCAGCAGATCGAACGCCAACGCCCGCAGGGCCCCGAGACTTCGCACGCTGCTCCTGAGCACCACCTCGCGCGGCCCTGATACATCGTCGGGCAACCCACCCGGCGCCCCGTCGGTGAGCCGCGACCTCAACTCGGCGTGCCGGAACTGGTAGACCCCGCCGACCCGCCGCAGCACGCCCAATCGGCGGCCGTCCTCAAGGAAGCCCAGCACGTCCCGTGGCAGACGTCGCCTCCCCGCCAGGACGAGGCACGTGGCGGTCCAGCGGCCCCACCGGCTGAGGGCCATCAGCACCGCGGCCGAGCACGACCAGCTGACGACGAGGGCACCACCGATCAGCAGCGGATCGCCGTTGAGCCAGTGGAAGAACGCCAGCGAGGTGCCCGCGACGGCCGGCGCGACCAGTGCGGCTTCGACCAGAGCGATCCGGCGCTCGTCGCGCAGCAACTGCCTCGGCCTGGCCGCCATGTCGAACTCGGTCGACCGCGTCAGGAGTACACCTGAGAGGACGGGGAGGAGGAAGACGCACAGGCTCGCCGACGTGGTGCCGGGCAGGGCCACGCCGACGGCCGTCGTGGCAACGGCCGACGCGGCCAGCAACAGCCGGCCGCCGGTTCCGGCCGCCGGCCGTCGCGGGCGATTGTCGAAGCCGCTGAACAGATGCCTCGTGAAGACCCGTCCGAACGCCGTCGCGATGACGGCCATCGCGCTGACGGCCCCGAGCGCCTGGCCCACTTCCGGGACCCCGATCCCAGGTCGCGGGGGAGCAATCCCGAGGAGGGCGGCCAGCCCCGCGATCCCGTAGCCGACCGCCGTGCCGCAGGCGGCCACCACGACGAGGACGACGGCGCCCCAGACACCCGGCTCGGTCAGCAGGCTCCGCAGCTGCCACCAAGCGATGTCCTGGGTGCGCCGGCGGCGCAGGTCATCGGCAAGGAAGCGGAAGTACGCGGGCGCGCAGTCGGTCCTCCAACGGCGCACCGGCCCGGGAAGGTAGGACGGTCGCGGCCCCTGCGCGCAGACGGCCGGGATCAGCCCGTCCAGGAGATGGCCCTCGATGTCCGCCTGCGTGGGCAGCCGCGTCGCATCGAGCAGCTCCCGAGGATCGGACTCCTTCGGCGCGTACACCGTCGCCGTGAGCCAGAGCATCAGCGGAGAGGACAGGGCGGTGGCGACCGGGCCCTCGGGGTCGCTCTCCATCGCGTCGAAGAGCGTCTGCCAGGGGCCGATGCGGTCCCGATGACACATCTGGGCGAGGTACGCCCTGCCGGCCCGCGGCGGGACCGGGCGGGCGCGCAGGACGGGCACACCGCGCAGCACCGGCGAGGAGTCCACGGCGTGCTGGTACGCCTCGGGCCGGGACGTCAGAACCAGAGGGTCCTTCGTGCCGAGCGCGCGCTTCAGCGCCTCCACCGCGTTGCCGCGGGCCAGCGGCAGCAGCTCGTCGAAGCCGTCGAGCACGGGAACGATCCGCCGATCCCGTACCAGGGACTCGACGGTGGGCCGATCCAGACCTGCCACGAGACGCCCGTAGTCCTCGCCGATACGCCTGATGACCCAGTCCTGGATGCTGATCCCCGGCTCCCAGTCCGACATCGACAGGATGACCGGGACGCTCTCCCGTGAGCCGGGGACCCTGGCTTCCAGCAGCTCGACCACGATCAGGACGACGAGGGAGGACTTCCCCGCCCCGCCCGGACCGGTGACCACCAACTGGTGCGGTGTGAGCGCCCGGACCCGAGCGACCACTTCCTCGAACCCGAGATGTTCGGGAAGCTTCGCGTTCGAGTCGCTCCCATGGGCCGGCTCCAGCTCCCACGGGACCACCATCGGAACCCGCTCCCGCAGACCGCGCACGTTGGCCTCGTCACGCCACTGCTCCAGGACCTCGCGGGCAAGCCCGTCCAGGGCGGCTTCCTCGCCGTCGGCGGGGACCGGCTCTCCGCCTCGGGGAGCGGGGGCGGAGCCGAAGTGGACGGAGCCGATGCTCCCCGCCTGGACCACGTTCCCGGGCGATCCCTCGATGTTGTTGTGCACCTTTCCAGTCACGCCGACATGCTGTCAGGCCAGCGCATGCGCGCGAGGGGCTTCCGGTGGACCAGTTGCGGCTCCTCGATGGTGTGCGAAGGCCGGTTGGAGGCCGACGACCTCGGCCGATCGTGGAATTCCACGCCGGGCGACTTCCGCAGACAACGCTGAGAACACAAAAGACATATATAAACGATCTATAGACATCGCATCGTCGGGCGTGCCCTGCTCGGGCCGCAGACCCCACGAAGCCGACGGCGAGTCCGGGTTCGGGCCCGGGGCCGAGTCCGGCCGTCACTTCGACGGCCGGACTCCGCGTCCACGGGGATGCGGAGCATACGTGCCGGTCTGCCGGGACCGATGCGCCGGCGCCGACGAGCGGCTCCCGACCGAGGTGTACGCGCGGCTTGTCTGCCCGCGAATGCGCCCCCCACCCGCAGGGTGCCGGCGACCTCGGCCGGTGCCTCCATCCGCCATGCCAGCGCGAGGGCTTCATCGCTGTGGCGCCCGAAGCGTCGAGCGGTGTGTCCCAGGCACAGGCCGGCCGGCCCGAGCAAGAGGCTCCCCGGCGCAGCCCGTGTCCTGACCTGCACGCACCAGTGCGCGACGAAGTCCGCGTCGTCGTCCTGCGATGCGGCCCCGACCAGGGCATCCGCCGCCTCACGCTCCGCCGAACGGTCACGCGGAGGCAGCTCCGACGCCTCGACCACCACTTCGCGGGGCAGCGCAGGAGGGTTCTCAACGCTCAGAGGGGACCGCACCCCGGGAGACTGCGCGGACCGCGTCCAACAGCCACCGCGGTCGCACCGTCCAACGGAACGGGGATGCCATGAACTCGCCGAGGGCGGCGTAGGGAATTGTCGACACGGCGCGCTGTGTGCTGGTGGCAGTGTCAGTACCTCGTGTCACTGTGCGATCCATGATCAACAATCTTGAGGGCCTCGACCTCGTCGACTGGTCGTCCATGGGGCATGCCTACGGTCCGGCCGACGAAGTCCCGCTGTGGCTGGAGCAGATGGCCTCGCCCGACCCCGATGTCCGGGAGAGGGCCTTCAGCAGCTTCTACAGCTCGGTCCACCATCAGGGCGACGTCTACTCGTGCACGGCGGCGAGCCTGCCGTTCCTTCTTGCGCTCGCCGACGATCCCCAGGTGCCCGACCGCGCGGCCGTCATCCGGCTCCTGCTCAGCATCGGCAGCGCGGCGCTGGACCGCGACCCCGACGGCGTCTACTACAGTCCGTCCGGCCACGCGTCGACGCCCTACGCGGATGTCGTGCCTCGGATGCGTGAGCGCATCGAGGACTTCGTCCGGCACGCGGCGGACCCGGACCCGCAGGTGCGGCAGGCCGCCGTCCCGGCCCTCGGGCTGTTCCTCGACGACGCCGAGAGGGCGCTCGCCCTGCTGCGTGAGTGGCTCGCGGCCGAGAACGGCACCGTGGAGCGGCTGCTGGTCATCGAGGCGGCCGCGACGCTGGCCCGACGACTGCCGGAGGCGATCGGTCCGGTGACGACCTGGCTCGCCGACCTGGCGGCCGACCCCGCGTTGGACCCGGACATCCGGCTCGCCGCCCTCGTCCACCGGGCCGCCTGCACGCCGGAGGCGATCGACGACGGCCTCGTTCCGACGGCGACCGGTCTGCTCCAGCAGCTCACCCCCGTACCGGAACCCGAGGACGAGGACGAGGCCCGACCGGCGGACTGCGGGCAGTGCACCTGCGCGGACATCGCCACCGACCCGGCACCGGACCGAGGCGTCCCGCCGCAGATCGCCGAAGTCTTCGCCGACCTCGACCGCCACGGCCGCGTCCACGCCCCCACCACCGAACTGCTGACCACCTTCCACCGGATACTGGACGCGCGGGTACCCGAGCGCACCGCCCTGCTCACCGCCCAACTCCGCAACCCCGACGCGGCCACCCGCTACGACGCCATCGCCATGACCTGGGACCTGATCCGCTCCTGGCGCGGCAACCACACCGGCCTCGTCCTCCTGCTCGCCGACTGCCTGCTCCCCGACGACCCGTACACCACCGCCGAAGCGGCCGAAACCCTCGGCAAGCTCCCCGCCGCCCTCGCCGAACCCGCACGCGAAGCCCTCGCCGCCCTCGTGGAAGCACACCGCACCACCCACGGCCCGAACGTCTGGGCCGCACGGCACCCGCTGCTGCGCAGGGCCCACCAGCAGGCGGTCACGACGCTGGCCGGCCTCGGCGACGAGCGGGCCCTGCCCGGCCTGCTGACGGCGCTCGACACCGGCACCGACGACTGGCGCGCCGTGCGGGGCGCCGGCCGTCTCCCGCAGGCCGCCGGGGAACTGGTGCCGAGGCTGATCCCGCGCCTGGCCGACGCGGACTTCTCCTGGCCCTGGGGATCCGCCACCGCGCTGATGGCCGCCCTCAACCGGCTCGGCGACCCGGCGGCCGTACCCGCGCTCACCGCGGCCCTCACCACCGCCGTCGAGCAGGAGCAGTGGCAGACCGCCGGCGCGGCCCTCTACGCGCTGGGCTCCATCGGCACCGGCGCCGCGTCCGCGCTGGAGACGGTCCGGCCGCTCGCCGACGCCGAGGACCCGGACCTGCGCTTCGCAGCCGTGAAGGCCCTGTGGGACATCGAGAGCGACCCCACCGATGCCGTGCCGCGGCTGACCGCCCTGCTCGACACCGGCAAGGACCACGACGCCGCCGACGTCCTCGGCCGGATCGGAGGGCCGGCTGCCGCGGCACTGCCCCGCCTGCGGCAGCTGTCCGAAGCCGGGCATGCCTGGACGCGGGTGCACGCCGCCGCCGCGATCCACGACATCGGTGGCCCGGCCGAGGCCGAGGCCGTCCTGTCCGTGCTGCTGAAGGCATGGGAGGAGAACGACTCGACCGCCGGCCCAGTCATGGACTGCCTGCAGCGGATGGGACCAGCTGCCGCACCGGCCCTTCCACGGATCCACGCCGAACTCACCCTCGCCCGCCGAGGCGGCGGCTTCTTCGGGAGCGTCGAAGACGACGAGGCACTGCAACGCGCCGGCCGGGCCGTCATCGACCAGACAGCCTGAGGACGACACCGCAGCCACCGGTGACCCGGTCGGCGGCGGGGCAGGCCCGCCCCGCCGCCGCCCACTCGCTCGCCCTGGTCGTGCCGATGGTCGACCCCCAGGGACACCTCACCGAGTAGGAGCAACCCCCGCGAGTGCGGGGCCGACATGCAGCAGAAGATCAAGGCCACCCGGGCGAAGGAGCAACCCCCGCGAGCGCGGGGCCGACGAGAACAGCCTCCGGGAACAGATCCTGGCCGCAGAGCAACCCCCGCGAGCGCGGGGCCGACCCGGGCCGGGCCCCGAAGCGGCTCAGGTGGGGAGAGCAACCCCCGCGAGCGCGGGGCCGACAACGTACACCCGAATACCGGCAGCGACTACCGGGAGCAACCCCCGCGAGCGCGGGGCCGACCCGGCGGTGAGGCCGGCCTGGAGGGTGGCGGAGGAGCAACCCCCGCGAGCGCGGGGCCGACTGAGTGCAGCAGCGCGCACTACAGCTCCTCCTCGAGCAACCCCCGCGAGCGCGGGGCCGACACCCAGGAGGAGCGCCGGGGGCTGGGTAGCCGGGAGCAACCCCCGCGAGCGCGGGGCCGACCGCCGGCCCCTACCCGGGCTGGTGGTCCCAGAGGGAGCAACCCCCGCGAGCGCGGGGCCGACACCACGTGCGCGCCGGCCGGAGCAACCCCCGCGAGCGCGGGGCCGACGATCTGCGCGCCGATGAAGTCGTAGTCGGTGACGGAGCAACCCCCGCGAGCGCGGGGCCGACACGCTCCTGGACACCGTGCTCGAACAGGGCCGGGAGCAACCCCCGCGAGCGCGGGGCCGACGAGGAGATCGGCCTGACCATCGAACCCACGCACGAGCAACCCCCGCGAGCGCGGGGCCGACATCAGCCTGCGCATCGAGACCTGGGGCGTGGTGGAGCAACCCCCGCGAGCGCGGGGCCGATTAGAGAACCTCGACGTTCGCACCCGACGGCCGGGAGCAACCCCCGCGAGCGCGGGGCCGACGGCTACGACAACGACACCCCGTGGGGGCGGCAGGAGCAACCCCCGCGAGCGCGGGGCCGACTGGGGATTGGGCAGCCCCAGACGGCTGGCCACCGAGCAACCCCCGCGAGCGCGGGGCCGACACTCCTCGTTCTGGGACAACCAGAGCTACCGGGGAGCAACCCCCGCGAGCGCGGGGCCGACCCCACCGGCGCCGGCCGGCTCGACGACATCCTGGAGCAACCCCCGCGAGCGCGGGGCCGACGAACACCTCACCGCACAGCCCGACTTGAAGCGCGAGCAACCCCCGCGAGCGCGGGGCCGACTCTTGGCCAGCCTTGAACACGGTGTTCCTCCTGGAGCAACCCCCGCGAGCGCGGGGCCGACCAGGAGGAGGCCTTCCTCCAGGGAGCTGACGAGGAGCAACCCCCGCGAGCGCGGGGCCGACACGACTACGGTGGTGGCGCCGAGGCGCCGACCGGAGCAACCCCCGCGAGCGCGGGGCCGACGTTGGCGCATCACCCCAGGTCAATCGATAGGAGGAGCAACCCCCGCGAGCGCGGGGCCGACCCCTTCGGCCTGGAGGTACTGGCATGACGCACGGAGCAACCCCCGCGAGCGCGGGGCCGACATGCCGACCCCGGACTCCTTCGCCTCATCGGTGGAGCAACCCCCGCGAGCGCGGGGCCGACCCGGAGGCCACCCACGCGTCGTGGATCGCGCCGGAGCAACCCCCGCGAGCGCGGGGCCGACGCCTTGGTGACCTCGCCCGGGGTGTACTCCGAGGAGCAACCCCCGCGAGCGCGGGGCCGACCAAGGGCCCCGAACTATCACTGAGCTGTGATAGGAGCAACCCCCGCGAGCGCGGGGCCGACTTCCCGCCCGAGGAGATCAAGGCGGCGATGGAGGAGCAACCCCCGCGAGCGCGGGGCCGACTGGTGGACTGCGGGGGCCGGTGCCGGGAGCGGCGAGCAACCCCCGCGAGCGCGGGGCCGACTGCCACCGCAGCGGCCACCATGGCGAGTTTCGAGAGCAACCCCCGCGAGCGCGGGGCCGACGGGCTGGGTGACGACGGGTTCGTCTGGGCCGAGGAGCAACCCCCGCGAGCGCGGGGCCGACGACCGGTAGCGAGTTAGTGCCAACTGTGCCCAGGAGCAACCCCCGCGAGCGCGGGGCCGACTCGGGGAGTGGTGGCGCAAGGACGGCCCCCGCAGAGCAACCCCCGCGAGCGCGGGGCCGACCCATCACCATCAAGGCGCCGTCCGTCGAGGCGAGAGCAACCCCCGCGAGCGCGGGGCCGACCCATCACCATCAAGGCGCCGTCCGTCGAGGCGAGAGCAACCCCCGCGAGCGCGGGGCCGACGGCCAGGTAGACGTACGTGGTGTGCATGACCGGGAGCAACCCCCGCGAGCGCGGGGCCGACGGGACGTAGCCGTGGTTGTTGCTGCTGTCGCTGGAGCAACCCCCGCGAGCGCGGGGCCGACACATGGACGCACACACGAAAAGGACCCCGGCCGGAGCAACCCCCGCGAGCGCGGGGCCGACGATGACGTCGCTCATGACGATGCACTCTTCTCAGAAGGCATCCGCAATCCGCTTGTGACGTATGACTTTTCGCTGTTCAGACATGGTGTGCGGGGTTGGGCGGCAGGGTTTCGGCGTCGGGTTGT